>JBFGJU010000095.1:0-7195 GCA_041577035.1 Thermodesulfovibrionales bacterium
CCAGCATGATTCCTACTACCGTCAGCATCCGCACAATCGTTGTCGGCTCCACCGGCCCACCGGCCAGATGGCTCAACAACACCACCGTCCCATACGAGCCGAAATAAAACCCCGGTACTATTCCAAATACCAGAAACCCTATTACCCCCAGTGCTGCCCCTATTTTTGTGCCTGCCTTCATGGTCCTTTGCCGTTCTTCGTTCATCGTTCTTCCTCCTTTTCTTTTTTTTTGTTCCATTTATTTATGATTCTTCTGTTCTACTGGACTTAATACTTTTTTCTCTGCCTGAAACGTATCCACCACAGCCCCGATCAGCCATCCGGCTGTCGCACTCGCTGTTATGAAGATAATCCCTGAGACCATTACCCCGATCAGCATTGATCCAGCCACGATCATCCGCGCCAGGACCCCCGAGGTCACCGGTGTGCCAAGCAGCGTTCCGGCTATGTTCAGTCCCATGACGCCCCCAAGAAAGGATCCCGGAAGTAACCCAAAGATCGCAAACAAAACCAGCCCACAGCCTGCTCCCATGTAGGCCATCCTCTTTGTGTAGGTTTTTTCTTTCATCTTTCCGTCCTCCTTTCCGTTCATCTTGCCCATATATTTGCACGTTCCATGCCAGAGCTAACCGATTGTTTTTTAATAAGCATAACCCTCAAATCCTCTGCATTCCTGCGAATCCTTTCGCAGAAGTGCAAAAAATAGCTGTCAGTAAGGTGAAAAACCACGTGCATGATTTTCTGGGTACTTGCTTCTAAAAACCCATCGAGTTAAAAGAAGTTCTCATATAAAAAGTTATAAAATAAACCGAGCAAAAAAGATGCAAAACAGATGGGAACCCAGGAAAAGACTGTTGACATGCTCCACCCACTCAGGCATACTGATACACAAATCAATGCGACTATTAAGGGGGTAGCATATGAAATTGAATCAACTTTTTTTCTGTGGATTGGTAGCTCTGGTCTGCTTTTTCATAACGGTGAATGCGTCAACTGCAGTTCCTGCAGTTAAAGAAACAACGATACGGGCAGCGACAGATAATGCAGACATTAAATTAACCGTACCTGATCAGTTCAATTGCACGATCGCCTCCGTAAGCACACTTGATGAAGGTGTTACCAATAATACAACCGATAGTAAATCAGTTGATCTGGAAGTTATAAAGATTGTACCCATTGTACCCGATGACCCGGGCTATGATTACCCCTTTGGTCTCGTGGAGTTCACCCTGGACTGTACGGCAGAGGAATCAGAAGGACCATTGGCAGTTTATATTGATGTTATGATCATCCCGGATTCAGGCCCTGTCGACCTTACAAATTACCGATACAGAAAGTACGGGCCATTACCCAATGGTATGACCGTAGTTCTTCCGCCTAATGGAGAACTGAATGGAGAACCTAATGGAGTTTATGAAAATGGGATCGCTCAGTGGTATGATTTCATGTATGACGGAGAGACCGGCGCGCAGCTCATTAATAGCAATACTTTCAGACTCTATTTTGTTGACGGCCAAAGAGGTGATGACGGAGTTGGGATACTTGATAAAATCATTTTTGACCAGGGAGGCGCTGCACCTGTGCCCACGGTCCCGACCATGAGCGAATGGGGCATGATCATGTTCATGGTGCTGTCAGGACTGGGTTCTCTGTATTACCTGAAAAGAAAAAGAGTGAGAGTTTAAATCTTTCCAAAATAACAACGTTACATGAGGGCGGGATAGGTATCTCGCCCTCTTTTTATGTTCCCTTATTCAAAAAGTATCGTGCTGTATGCCGAGGAGTTCTACGAACAGCTCAGTCGACGTCTCGAAGGGTCTTTTTCATCTCTTTAAACGCATTCATCAGACCGTTCGTAGACGAATCATGACCTGTCACCGGCTTTTCATCATTCAATTCAGGCTGAATCTTCTGAGCAAGCTGCTTTCCGAGTTCTACCCCCCATTGATCAAAGCTGAAGATGTTCCAGATCACTCCCTGTACAAATATCTTGTGTTCATAGATTGCGATGAGACTCCCGAGGGTCCGCGGCGTCAATTTTCTGAATAGGAACGAGTTTGTCGGCCGGTTGCCCCCAAAAACCTTAAAGGGGACAAGCCTCCTGATATCAGTATCTGTCAATCCGGACGATCTGAGATCAGTGACAACCTCTTCTTCTGTTTTGCCTTTCATGAGTGCCTCTGTCTGTGCGAAGAAGTTCGATAGTAGAATTGCGTGGTGGTTTTCCACGGGATTGTGACTGATTGCCGGAGCCAGGAAATCACAGGGAATAATCTTTGTCCCCTGATGAATCAATTGATAAAATGCGTGCTGGCCATTGGTGCCGGGCTCTCCCCAGATCACCGGGCCTGTCTGATAATGGACTGTCTTGCCGCTTCGGTCAACGGATTTTCCATTGCTCTCCATATCCCCCTGCTGGAAGTACGCGGCAAACCGGTGCAGATACTGATCATAGGGCAATATCGCATGAGTCTGGCTATCGAAAAAATTGTTATACCAGATTCCTATCAGGGCAAGGATAACCGGAATATTTTTCTTGAACTCGGTTTCTCTGAAATGCCGGTCAACCGCATGGGCCCCCTCGAGCAGCGCCTCAAAATGCTCAAATCCGATGGTACAGGCTATCGAAAGCCCTATTGCTGACCAGAGAGAGTACCTGCCGCCAACCCAGTCCCAGAAAATAAACATGTTCTCAGGATCAATACCAAATTCAATTACTGCTTCGCGATTGGTTGATATCGCCACAAAATGCCTTTTTATGAATCGTTCTTCCCCTGCAGCATCCAGAAACCATTGCCGTGCTGTATGCGCATTCGTCATAGTCTCCTGTGTCGTAAATGTCTTTGATGCAACCATGAATACGGTCGTCTCAGGGGAAACCTTTTTGAGTGTCTCAACCATATGCGTCCCGTCAATATTTGAAACAAAATGGGCTTTTATATGAGGTATACCATATGGCTTCAGTGCTTCCATAACCATAACCGGGCCAAGGTCCGAGCCCCCGATACCTATATTCACAATGTCAGTTATGGCCTTTCCCGTAAATCCTTGCCACGTGCCAGAGATAAGATTATCTGAAAAAAGCCTCATCTGTTTCAGCACCGCATTGACTTCGGGCATGACATCATGACCATCGAGATATACAGGCTCATTCTGCCTGTTTCGTAACGCTGTATGGAATACAGCCCGTTTTTCAGTCTCATTGATCCTGTCTCCTGAAAACATCTTTTCTATGGAGTCCTGCAGGTCTATCTCGCGTGCGAGTTCCAGGAGCAGATCCATGGTTTTGTCTGTTATGATATTTTTCGAATAATCAAGAAGGATATCCTCAAACCGTACAGAAAACCGCGAAAACCGCTCGGGATCCTGAGAAAAGAGGTCCCTCATATGCTGTTTCTTTATAACAGCATAATGATCCTGCAGTATTTTCCAGGTCTTCGTCTCTAATGGGTTGATTTTATTGAGCATCATCACCTCCGCCGCTAATGCTATTTATCTGTCGGATGGAACCTCGTCAGGGAATTATTATTGATGAACATTATCGCATACATTCGTAGACTTTAGTATATTATAGACAAAACTTCAATCATTTTTTACGATGGGTATTGACAGTATTCTCCCTCATTTTTTTTCTCAATAACGGGTCAATAATTGGTTGTCAATACAATCTTGTTGCAGCTCACTGAGAGTTTTCAACAATTGTCAGGAACCTGTTGATAACTTTACTGAAAACCGCTGCCGGGCCATGATGAACACTGACATTCCCTTTTTTGCCTCTCTCCTGAACATAATATTTTAACGTTTAATATCAATATGTTATACTTAATCGTCGTTATTTTCTTCATAAAGGCGGGTCTTACGGTGGTTACCTCCTCATAGCAAAAGGGAACATGGTTGAAGATAAAAAAAACAGGCAAAAAAAGAGAAATCAATACCATCAATCCATAAGACCGGATCTTCTTACATCATCAATCGTGTCGATATCTTCAAGTATTTCCGTAACCGCAACTGAGTATCCTGATATCTTTGCCTTTTCAAGACTCCGCATGAGCACCTGTCCTGTTGACCACGGTATATCGTCAAATATGTTCTTGAGCGATCGAGTAAGCCCCACAAGGTAATAGCCGCCATCAGCTGCAGGTCCGAAGACAATATCATTATTTCTCAAATAGTCGAATGCCTGTTTAACAATCGCATCAGTCACGTCAGGTATATCAACCCCTATAAGCACAACAGATCGGTATGCCTTTTGAAAACAGGCATTCATCGCCTCAAACATCTTCTCTCCCAGATCACCATCCGTTTGGGGGAACACATTCAGCCCAAAACGTAAAAAATACTCCCGTGCGCCATGAGGAGTATAGGTTATAAATGTATCGATACCGTGCAGGGACTTCATTTTCTGGATGGTTTGTCTGAGGAGGGCTGTATACAATGTTACCCTCTCGTTGTCAGTCATATGCTTTTTCAGTCGTGTCTTTACTGTGTCCGGATGGGGAAATTTTGCCATGAGTATGAGCGCCTGATCGTTCATCGTATGTCCCGGTAACGTCGGACAAGCCGCTCCGGATCCACCTTTAAGAAAGAGTACATAAGCGCGTTTGACCAGTCTCTCAGCGTTGTATACACTGCTCCTTCCGTGAGCCATCGCCGCGGTGACGTCTTGATAGGGGGTTTCACAAACATTATTTTACCTATTCTTTTCAACCGCCCCGAAATCTCAATATCTTCCATAAGCGGTATTTCGGCAAATCCCCCTGCTTCCATAAAGACCTCTCTTGTCATAAATATCCCCTGGTCACCATAGGGAATTCCTGTAACCCGGGATCTGAGATTCGCACCAAACGCTATGACCCTGAAGCGCCATGCCGGGTGGTCAATGCTAAGGTCAAACGCACCGGCAGCTACTGCTGTATCTTTCAGGGTATTTCTTATAACAGTGAATCCGTGTTTTGGTAATACACAATCAGCGTGAAGGAATAACAGAATGTCTCCATCCGCCTTGTCCGCGCCGAAATTCATCTGCAGTGCCCTGCCCTTTTCCGCAATAAAGACATTATTGGTAAATCTTCGGGCTAGAGAAACGGTATCATCGGAACTGTTTCCATCAACAACGATCAGTTCCTCATGTTCTGTAAGCTTCAGAGATGTCAGTGTATGCTGGAGATTTTTTGCTTCGTTCAGTACTGGCATGACTACAGATATCTTCATGGCTCGTCATCCTATCAATCTGTTTAAATCCGTATGTGCATCCGCTGCGATATGTTTTCTGTTATATATATATATATATATATCGTCATCAATCGCTTTTATTACATTTTAATCCGTGATACTATGTATAAGGAAATAAAGATTACATAAATTATAAGCCAGGAGTAGTATTTTTCACACAATTATCTGACGTAATGAAAAGAATTCTTGCTGCTGATATAGGTGGCACCAATAGCCGCTTTGCTTACTTCGAAATAGACAGGAGCGGTGTTCTTGCGCTATCAGAAACTCATTGGCTAAAGACCAGAGATGCGTCATCTTTTGCAGATTTACTTGGAAATTTAAAGGAAAGCAGCTTCTCACTCAATCCGGAGGATGCTGATGTAGCTGTTTTTGCCGTAGCCGGCCCGGTTGAAGACGGGGTTCGGAGCGCCCCGCCATTCATCTCCTGGAAGATTGATATATCACGTGCCTGCAAAGATGCCGGAATTCGATGCCCGTTTCTCATCAATGATTTTGTGGCACAGGCCTATGCCTGCCGCACGCCCGTTGTTAAATCAGCCGAACAGATTCTTCCCGGTGAAATAAAGCGCGATGCTCCTTCAGCGGTGATCGGTGCGGGCACAGGGCTTGGAAAGGCAGCCCTTGTCCCTGACGGGAAAGGGGGTTACCATGCGGTTCCTTCTGAGGGCGGTCATGCTGATTTCCCCTGTGAATCGGAACGGGAGTTCGATTTTTACCGGTTCATAATCACCAAACTCGGTGATACCTATTTAACCGGCAACAGGGTCGTCTCGGGAACAGGACTCAGCCTGATACATGAATTTCTTACCGGAGACCAGTTGAAACCTGACGAGATAACGGAGAGACTCCGGGACTTTCCTGATACTATTGACTGGGCATCACGATTTTATGGACGAGTGTGCAGAAATTATGCGCTTGAGACCCTGTCGCTCGGCGGACTCTACATTGCCGGAGGAGTTGCTGCGCGAAATCCGGAGCTGATTCAGCGAACAGCGTTCAGGAAAGAGTTTCGCAGTTCTGATACGCTCACTCATATACTCGAAAAGATACCGGTATTTCTGATTACGGATCAGAATAGCGGACTCTGGGGTGCGGCGCAGTTCGGTCTTCAGAAATTAAAGGAACAATAACCCTGTCAAGGGGAAAGGCGTGAGTCAAATACATGTGGGGTGCTTTCTATGGGCTGAAAACAGGATTTGTCGTACTTTTCTTTTGATTTGTTGAATAAATCCAGTATAATCATGTAGTGAAAATCCCGCTTAGATATATGATTTTTTTGGAGGTGGTATGAAACATAATCGTCTCTTGGCAACCGTTTTATTTGTCTCTTATATCGTTACGGCAGGCTGTGCCGCTGCTGTTGTTGCCGGCGCAGCTGCCGGAACAGCCGGGGTAATCTGGTACAAAGGTAATCTTCAGGAAACCGTTCCTTATTCTGTTCCAGCAGTACATCGGGCAGCCCTTTCCGGACTCAATGATCTTGACATACGCATCGTTGAAGAACGTCGTGATGAACTGACATCAGAAATAAGGGGGCTTCTGGCAGACGGGACCAAAGTCTGGATAGACGCAAAATCGACCGGACCGAACACAACCAAAATAACCACACGGGTGGGCGTGTTGGGCGACAAGACATTCTCTTTGCGCATACGCGACGCCATGAAGCGTCATTTGTAATTATACGGATACTGTTTCAAATTTCATCGCCATCGGAATGCATTCCTGAGCACATTCCGGTGGCGATGTTCATATCCGTTTTAAAAACGCAGGATTAATACCGTCTCTCGTACTTTTCTCCTTCACAGACTTCCTTGATTTCATCCTTTACAAGACGTCCGTCTTCCCAAACCCGTTCCTGCACCTTCCGGCATTTGGTCTTGGCATCATAGTCAAGAGGATCCGCCCGATAGACTCCGCGACCGTTTTCAGTCCTGTACTCCACGGGTCTGTTTGAATACGC
>JBFGJU010000096.1:0-7174 GCA_041577035.1 Thermodesulfovibrionales bacterium
CCGTTTTTTGAAATCAGCTTGATATTCACCACCTCCTTTTTCAAATACTCTTAACTATAAAACAAAAAAATATGATACATAATAAGAAAATCATATTTCAATAGGATGATAAGCTCCCATCTGTATTTTCTCCACTGCATCATTGATTACGATCCGCTACCGTAGACATCTCATTAAGCAGATATATTATAATTTTAGAACGCAACCGGATGTTTGCGTGTGCCGATATCTCGAAAGCAGCACATTAAAGCAGACACCTGATGATGATCATAATGAAAATGACAAAAAGAGCTTATGTGCTCATTTCCATCGTGCTCTTCATCTGTTTTGCGATCCAGGCTTCTCCAGCCGATCGTGTACCTCCAAAAGATTCGGTTGTTATTATTTATATTGATGATCGTACCGGCCGCACGGTCACTTCGGCAAGTGGGTTTATTATTGACAGGGACGGCGTAATTGCTACAACTCATGCGGTGCTTTCGAGATGGCTCGCAGCGAGCGGAGGCAATCTCTTTGTCAAAACAGTAAATGGTGCTCTGTTTCAGATCGACGACATTGTTTCAGTTGACAAAACACATAACATTGCCCTTTTCCGGATCAACGCACAAAACCTCTCTTCCGTATCATTTTCCCCGGAATATCGTCCGGTTATGAATGATGAGATTACGGTTATCGGAAGCCCGTCTGGGGCAGACGTACTCATCTCAAGTGGAACGCTGCATGTTGATAAGGACAATGTTCTTTTGCAGGTAACACCCGGTTTGTCCCCTGGAAACAGCGGAAGTCCCGTGTTCAACAGGGAGAATTCCGTTGTTGGTATCGTGCATGTTTTTTTTGACGATTTAGGGACTCGCTATGGAGTAATACCGATTGCGTATGCATCACGGCTTCTTGACAAATATAAGAATAAAAAAAATAAAATGGCTCCATACATCAAGAAACGTGAATCCGATGAGCCTCAGCCTGTATCACCAGAAATTATGGAAAGCCTGTTGCGCGCGCAATCTGTGGTGAGAAAAGATCCGAACAGTGAAGAAGCTCTATCACATCTTGCCTGGTCGTATATTCATGCAGGGATGCATGAGGAAGCCGCGGATGCGTATGAGCAGATCATAGGCATGGATCCATATAATGTGGATTCCTATAACAATCTTGGTGTTGTTTACGGAAAATATCTCGGTATGCCTGAAAAAGCTGTTTCCCATTTCAAAAAAGCCCTCAGGATCAAACCGGATGCCGATATTCACGCTAATCTCGGAAGTGCCTATCTTGATCTTGGAATGTACCGGGAAGCGCTTGAAGAATATAAACGTGCCATACAGGCCAGACCATACTACGACAGGGCTCATTTCGGCCGGGGCATCAGTTTTCTCCGGCTTAATGATCAGGGTGCCGCTCTCAAAGAATATGAAATTCTGAAGAAACTGAATCCGGCCCTTGCGGATGAGCTCTCCGTTTACCTCTCTGCGCCTGCAGTTCCAGTACAGACGAAGTAGCCTGATTATATTTATGTCTCCTGCTGTACCCGTATATATAAAAAAAGACGTTATTCAGGACGGCTTTACCGATGATATTGCAAAAGACATAATAGATATGGACAATGTATAGTGAAATGAGAGCGTTAATCATCGCAACAGTTATCGTGCTATCGTCTGTTGTTCTCTCTGCTCAGGAGAACACGGACGTCACTATGCGTTTCAGTACCGATCAAAACATCATCCGGATTGTCCTTGAATCAGATGACCGGTTCATCAATGACGCCAGTACAATCATAACGCAGTCGAGCATCAAAATCGAATTTCCTGACCGATTCATTTTGAACCGGCCTGATGATTTTGCTTTTGAGACATTTAAGCTGGGGCGATTGTTGACGATTTATATTAAGAATGTGAAAGATGCCAGGGCATTCAAGCTGTTTTCACCACCGAGGCTCGTCCTTGACCTGCAGATGGACGAAGAAAGCGTGGAAATCCCGCTACGTCCTCTTCCGGAAGATCAGGAGGCACGTTCTATCGTTATTAATCCGGGACATGGCGGTTATGACACTGGGATCGCTTCCGGCAATGTCAGGGAAAAGGATGTCAATTTGACGATTGCGAAAGCTCTGGCTGCGGAACTTTCGGAAAAAGGAGAAAAAGCATCACTTGTCCGTGATACCGATCAGTTTATATCGCTGCATAACCGGATATTAAACACTGATAAAGAAAGCCCCGATTTATTTATCAGCATTCATTCATCACTTTCCGATATGTTTGTCATTTATCTCGGCACAGCCGATAAACTCTCTTCTGAAATCCCCGACAATTTGTACGCTCTTCGCGGCAGGCAGTCAAGACATATTATGAATAGCAGGAAACTTGCTGAAAGCATGCAGAGGGCTCTCAAAGAAACCTTCAAAAAGAATGTGGTGATACGAGAGCTTCCTCTTCCGGAACTGAATTCCATTGATGCACCCGCGGTTATGATCGAATATCCCACGTTAAAGCTGAATACCTACAAAAAAGATATGATCGGCAAGCTGAACCAATCGATCCTTCAGGCAATAGAAGAGTATGATTAATAACAGATTCCGCATTGTGATAACTATTACGGTCTGTCTCTTTCTCGCTGCCGCGGCGGGCAGTTATCTGTTTTTCCACAGGTATCCGAAGCCTGTTTCGGTAACCACAGACAGCGAGATTCATGAGGAAGTATCTGTCGAACCGGAAGATCTGATGACTGTTCAGATCTTTTATCCCATATATACACGGCTCCATATGGTTGAAAAAAAACTGCCGAAAAGAAAAAAACAGTTGGCCTTAGCAGAAGCGGTTCTTGATGAATTTTTCAAGGGCTTCGGTGACGGCAAGATATCCCATTTGCCACGAAATGTTACCGTTCTCGGTCTTTACCGCGATGTCTATAGTATTCTTTACATTGACCTTTCGGACGAACTCCGGAGCAATTTTCAAGGAGACGCACTCTCTGAATATCTCCTTCTGAAAGGCATATATGAAAGTCTCATTACCAATCTCCAGGGGTTCACTGATTTCAAAATCCTGGTTGAGGGTAAGGAAATTGAAACAATCGGCGGCCACTTTTATCTTAAATACACGTTAAGAAATCTGATTTCATGACAGATAAGTACTAGGTAACCGCATGGACGAAAAGGAACGATCAATCGGCATATTTGACTCAGGCATTGGTGGGTTGACCGTACTGCATGAAATCCACAAACATTTGCCGAAGGAGCATACTATCTATCTTGGCGATACGGCACGGGTACCTTATGGCATCAGGTCTCCTGAAACTGTCATCAGATACGCCTTCGAAAGTGCACAGTTTCTGATTGCAAAGAATATTAAAGTGCTTGTAATAGCCTGCAACTCGGCATCTGCGGTCAGTATGGAGACCCTGAGGAAATCCTTTTCGCTCCCCATTATCGGTGTTATAGAGCCGGGAGCAAAAGCTGCGGTCGCAGCAACGAGGAACAAGAAAATCGGGGTAATTGGAACCGAGGCAACGATAAGAAGTCAGGCATACGATATCGCAATCAGGAGAGAAGACCGTAGCATGGAGGTGTTCAGCCATGCGTGCCCTCTGTTTGTACCGCTCGTCGAGGAGGGGTGGAGCGGCCCCATTGTTGAACTGGCAGCAGATACGTACCTGAAGGATATCAGTGACAAAGGAATCGACACCCTTGTTCTTGGCTGTACACATTATCCCCTGTTGAAACAGGTCATATCACGCAGTGTCGGTCAGAACATTACATTAATTGATTCTGCAGTCGAGACAGCAAAGCAGCTCACAGCGGTTTTGCATGAGCTTTCGCTTGCCGCAGCCAATGAAGACAAGAGCATCCATGAGTTTTTTGTCACTGATGCTCCATCCCGGTTTCTTGAGGTAGGCGAGCGATTTCTGGGGAGCAAGATTCATAATATCAAAAAAACTGCATTGGCAATGGAGGTCTAATACATGAGACCCGATGGTCGCAAAAGCGATGAAATGCGCGCTGTAAAAATATCTCATCATTTCCTGGAGAATGCTGAAGGATCTGTCCTTATTGAACTGGGAAAGACAAAAGTAATCTGTTCGGCTTCGATAGAAGATAAGGTGCCATTATTTCTGAAGGATCAGAACCGTGGCTGGATCACCGCTGAATATGCCATGCTTCCGAGGGCTACTGAGACTCGGACGCTTCGTGAATCAACCATAGGTCGCATATCAGGAAGAACCCATGAGATACAGCGACTTATAGGCCGATCACTCAGGTCTGTAGTTGATCTCGAGCTGATCGCGCAAAAGACATTCTGGATTGACTGTGATGTCATTCAGGCAGACGGCGGAACTCGCACTGCAGCCATAACCGGAGCATTTTTAAGCCTCTGCAGTGCCATACAGTATGCACTGATAAATAATATCCTTGAAAAGAATCCTCTAACTGATAATTGCGCTGCGGTAAGCGTCGGCATCATTGATAACATGCCTGTTCTGGACCTCTGCTATGAGGAAGACGCATCGGCACAGGTTGATATGAATGTTGTTATGACGGGCAACGGAAAGATTATTGAAATTCAGGGTACTGCGGAAGGAAATCCTTTCTCTTCACAGGAACTTGATGAGATGCTTCGTCTTGCAAAAGAGGGAATTCAGGAGCTTACTGGTTTGCAGCGTGAATGTCTGAGCGGTCTCACCGGATCGGATGGTAACTGACGCCATATTGTTGGAGCCATGCCCGAACAGCTCATCTTCTTTTCTGTACAATTTATCACAGCAGCCACCTTTGCTGACAAGGGCATTTTTTATATGGTAATATAGAGCTTGGAGAAAAATCGTTGAGTATATACAGAAGTCTGTTTATATGGTTATTAATCGGGGTAATGATAATCCTGCTGTTCAATCTGTTAAACGCCCCCAAAAAAACCCATGAGGAAATTAAATTCTCCGATTTTATGGCAAAAATCGAGTCGGACGAAGTCGACGAAGTTACCATAAAGGAAAGAGATATCACGGGACGCCTGCGGGACGGAACCAAGTTTACATCCTATTCGCCTGAATACCCGGAACTCATAACTATTTTACGCGAAAAGAATATCAATATATCTGCTGAACCGCCTGATGAAAATCCCTGGTATCTCAATTTCTTTTTTACCTGGGGACCCATTATTTTTATCGCTGTTATATGGATCTTTTTCATGCGCCAGATGCAGAGTGGCGGGAATAAGGCACTGTCATTCGGAAAATCAAAGGCCCGGCTCATATCTGAAAAATCGGTCAAGATTACCTTTGCTGATGTTGCCGGTATCGAAGAATCCAAGGCTGAGGTGCAGGAAATTATCGATTTTTTGAAAGATCCCCAGAAATTTCAGAGACTCGGTGGCAAGATACCGAAAGGTGTGCTTGTTGTCGGAGCTCCGGGAACCGGAAAAACCCTCCTCGCACGTGCGATTGCCGGTGAGGCAGGAGTTCCTTTTTTCAGCATAAGCGGTTCCGATTTTGTTGAAATGTTTGTAGGGGTCGGCGCTTCAAGGGTAAGAGACCTCTTCGAGCAGGCAAAAAAGAGCGCTCCCTGTATCATTTTTATTGATGAGATTGATGCCGTGGGAAGACATCGGGGAGCCGGACTCGGAGGAGGTCATGACGAGCGTGAGCAGACCCTCAATCAGCTTCTTGTTGAAATGGATGGTTTCGAAGGAAACGAGGGCGTTATTATCATTGCCGCAACGAACAGACCTGATGTCCTTGATCCCGCTCTTTTGAGACCAGGACGCTTTGACCGACAGGTTGTCGTACCTCAACCGGATCTGAACGGCAGAATTGCAATTCTGAAAGTTCATACCAAGAATATTCCGCTTGACGACGACGTTGATCTTGAACGAATTGCTCGGGGTACACCGGGTTTTTCCGGAGCTGATCTTGCTAATCTCGTTAATGAGTCAGCACTTCTCGCCGCAAGGAAATCTAAGACAAAGGTGGATCAATCGGATTTTGAAGAGGCTAAAGACAAGGTGCTTATGGGTGTCGAACGAAGGAGCATGATTCTGAGCGAAGAGGAAAAAAAGAATACAGCATATCATGAGGCCGGGCATTCTCTTGTAGCGAAGCTGACGCCGGGGACTGATCCGATCCATAAGGTCAGCATCATTCCAAGAGGAAGGGCTCTTGGCGTGACACAGCAGCTTCCCATCGATGATCGTTATACCTATTCAAAGGAGCATCTCTTAAAGACTCTACAGGTATTGCTCGGTGGACGTGCTGCGGAGGAACTGGCCCTTCACCATATGACCACCGGTGCCGGAAATGACCTTGAACGGGCAACCGATCTCGCCAGAAAGATGGTAACCGAATGGGGAATGAGCACACGGTTGGGTCCTCTCACATTCGGCAAGAAGGATGAACAGATATTTCTGGGCAGAGAGATTGCAAAACATAAAGATTACAGTGAAAAAGTGGCTGAAGAAATCGATGACGAGGTAAAGGCTTTCGTAGTAGATGCTTATCATACCGCCAAAAAACTTCTTGAAAATAATTTTGACCTTCTCGACGCATTTGCTCAAGCCCTTCTCGAAAAAGAGACCCTGGACAGTACTGAAATCGAGGAACTTATTAAAGATTTCGAATCGAAGAAAAACATTAAGGCGTAATCCAAACCCTTGAAGCTCACCTGGCAGAACTTTTCTTTCGACTTTTCCGTGAAAACATATATTATGGGAATCCTCAACGTCACCCCTGACTCCTTTTCTGACGGAGGTCTTCATTTCGAAAAAAGTAACGCTGTTGATCGTGCCATGAAAATGGTGGATGATGGTGCCGATATTATTGATATCGGAGGAGAATCTACGCGACCGGGATCGGAACCGGTCTCTATCGAAGAGGAACTGGACCGCACTATTCCGGTTATTGAAGCCCTTTCCGCCAGGATACCTATACCGATTTCTATCGATACCTATAAATCGGAAGTTGCAAAAAAGGCTCTAACCGCGGGCGCGTCCATGGTAAATGATATCAGCGGGTTGCGTTTTGACCCTGCCATGTCCGGCATTGTGTCTGACTTCAGAATTCCCGTCGTCATCATGCATATAAAAGGTGCGCCAAGAAATATGCAGGCGCATCCTTCATATGAAGCACTGATACCCGAGATCATGGATTATCTACGAAAAAGCATGCAGATCGCCGTACAAAAGGGGGTAGCGGA
>JBFGJU010000097.1:0-7166 GCA_041577035.1 Thermodesulfovibrionales bacterium
TATTCTGTTCAAGCTGATCAAGGCAACCGTTGGGTTAAGGGTAAGCCCTGAAGAAGAGATTGATGGACTTGATATAGGCGAGCACGGTATTGAGGCCTATCCTGACTTTCAGGTGCACCCCGGCGCAAAGGGATTATTTTCACACAATTAAATGACTGCCAGAGAGCACGATCTGTGTGCGTGCTCTCTGGCTTAGCGAATAAGAAGGAGATATCATGAAAAAAATTGAAACAATAATAAAACCGTTTAAACTCGATGAGGTAAAAGACGCCCTGAACGAACTCGGCGTACAGGGCATGACCGTATCTGAAGTTAAGGGATTTGGCAGGCAAAAAGGCCATGTGGAACTCTATAGGGGTGCGGAATATGATGTATCGTTTGTGCCAAAAATCAAGCTTGAGATCGTGGTGTCTGATGATCTGGCTGACAACGTAACAAAGACAATAGCAGAAACAGCTAAAACAGGGAAGATTGGTGACGGAAAGATTTTTGTGTCGGATCTTGGGGACACGATCAGAATCAGAACAGGAGAACATGGAGAAGCTGCCATCTAAGGACTCTCAAACCATCCGGAAGGAACAATCGGTACATTGCGGGTAATATATATGCTACAAAATTGTAGTAGTTACAATTTTGTAGCATATTGGTTATTATTATTTCCTTTCATTTCAAAGGGTTTCCTTCTGGCACGTGTTTTGTAATAGACAGTCAAAACGGATTACGGAGGTTATTATGAGAATCATACTATTATTAATCACAGGTTTCATGGCATTCCTTCCCGCCCGTGCCTTTGCCGGAGAGACGTCGTCTCTGGATTCAGGTGATACTGCCTGGCTCCTTATTTCCACAGCACTCGTTATGCTGATGACGCCGGGGCTGGCCTTCTTCTATGGCGGCATGGTCAGAAGAAAGAATGTCCTGGGCACCATCATGCACAGTTTTATGATATTATGCGCCGTGAGCATTGTCTGGGTGCTCTGGGGGTATTCACTTGCTTTCGGCCCGGATATCGGCGGAATCGTCGGAAGCCTTGAGTGGTTCGGATTAACAGATATCATTCACGAAAACGCGCCTGCCGCCCCTACGGTGCCGCATCTCATCTTTATGATGTTCCAGGGAATGTTCGCAATCATTACCCCCGCCCTGATCACCGGCGCATTCGCTGAACGGATGAAATTCTCTGCCCTTCTCGTATTCAGCATCCTATGGGTTACTTTTGTCTATGCACCGTTGGCACACTGGGTCTGGGGTGGCGGATGGATCGGTAATATCGGGGCGCTGGACTTTGCCGGTGGGACTGTTGTTCATATAAGCTCCGCTGTAGCTGCGGCTGCGGCAGTCATGCTCATCGGCAGAAGAAAAGGGTACCTGAGGGAGCCAATGCCGCCGCATAACCTGACGATGACTATATTGGGTGCAGCGTTACTATGGTTCGGATGGTTCGGGTTTAACGCCGGAAGCGCTCTTGCATCAGGAACCCTTGCCGCCATAGCACTGGTTACAACAAACACCGCTGCCGGGACAGCCGCTCTCAGCTGGACGCTTGCTGAATGGATTCACCGGGGCAAGCCGACTGCGCTCGGTGCAGTCAGCGGCGCGGTAGCCGGTCTGGTAGCAATTACACCTGCTGCGGGATTTGTGAGTCCTCTTTCTTCAATAGTAATCGGTGGCGGAGCAGGGGTATTATGTTACTTTGCCGTAAGCGTCAAGCCAAAACTGTCCTATGACGACTCGCTGGACGTTATAGGAATACACGGGGTCGGCGGAACATGGGGTGCCCTGGCAACTGGTCTGTTCGCATCACTTGCAATCAATCCCGACGGAGCAAATGGTCTCTTCTATGGAAATCCATCACTACTGAAGACACAGGCCGTGACGGTCATTGCAACCTATGCATTTGTTTTTATTGTTTCAATAATAATTCTGAAGCTTATTGACTGGACAATTGGATTACGCGTATCTGAAGAAGACGAATTCAATGGCCTCGACCAGGCAGTACATGGCGAGATGGGATACCATTTCGGGCTTGGAGGCGGAGGCTTTTCACCGACTGTGCATACGAAAGCAGAGGCTATCTCTCCCAAGCCGGCACCAGTTGAAATAAACAAAGCAGAAAGTTAAGATCCATTAAGAAAAATATGCGATCAGTTATCACAAGGGCTGTTTTTCAAGGCAGCCCTTGTGATAATACTTCATAGATCATCAACAGACGGCGTTATAAAATCCACGGTACTGACAACAGCGATTTCAGGTATCCGACGGTATGCCGCAACATCATTGCTTGTCTCAAATCCGATGAGCAGGTTCGGGTCTTCTGAAGGTTGCAGACCCTGAAGCGCATCCAACAGAAACGGTCGAACCGATCCTGGCAGCTCAACCGCAGGTGCGCGCAAGCCCGGTTAACGTTTTCTTTTTACCGAAAAAACTCATTCAACCCTTAAACGAAAAAAGTTTGTTCCTGTATTAAATCATTTATGAGGATAAACATAAGAGGCAGAATACTTTAGTTCTAATCAGGCAATGTCATGTGCCTTATAATCTTTCCGTCAATGAGATAGATGACCATTTCAGCGAGGTTTGTGGCGTGGTCAGCAATCCGTTCAAGGTATTTTGAGACATAGCTGACCTTCATTGCCCTGAAGGCAGTACTCGGATCCTGGGTCATGATAAAGGCAAGTTCATGCAGAACTGCCGCATTTAATTCATCTACTTTATCATCCCGTTTAATAACATCCAGTGCAAGTTTTCTGTCTCTTCTTATGAACGCATCGATAGCATCCCGGACCATTCCACTGGAAATATCAGCCATTATCGGAACGTCTATATAAGGCTTTAGTAACGGCTCGACATTTAATTCAAGGGCTCGTTCGGCAATATTTACTGAATTATCTGCAATGCGTTCAAGATCGGTTGTCAGTTTCATGGCAGTCGTAATAAAACGAAGATCACTCCCCATAGGCTGCATCAGCGCAAGGAGCCGAATACACTCTTCATCAATCTGAACATCCATTGAATTGACGATATGGTCCTGCTTTATCACAGCTTTGGCAAGCTCTGAATCCCGATCCACAAGCGACTTCACCGAGTTTTTAATGGACGTCTCTACAAGAGTTGCCATCCTCAGCAGCATCTCCCTTAATTTCTCGAGATCTTCGCTTCTAACGGTCATATTATCCAAACCTCCCCGTAATATAGTCTTCTGTAAGCTTCTGAGAAGGTCTCGTAAAAATTCTATCAGTATTGTCAAATTCTATCAAATCACCAAGCATCATGAATCCTGTTCTGTCTGATATCCGGGCAGCCTGTTGCATATTATGGGTAACTATGATAATTGTCACGTCATTTTTCAGATGAACGATAAGGTCTTCAATTTTTCCGGTCGATATCGGGTCAAGAGCGGACGTTGGTTCATCAAACAAAAGCACTTCCGGTTCAACTGCTAATGCTCGGGCAATCACAAGACGTTGTTGCTGTCCGCCTGATAGATCGTACGCGCTCACGTTCAATTTATCTTTAACCTCATCCCAGAGGGCAGAATTGACAAGAGCCTTTTCCACCTGTTCTGACAGTTCGGTCTTTGACTTTACGCCTTTCAGTTTCAGTCCATATGAAATATTGTCGAAAATGCTCATGGGAAATGGTGTCGGTTTCTGAAAGACCATACCGATCCTGCTTCTGAGTGCAATCAGATCGAAGTCCTGCGACAGGATGTTTTCATTGTTAAACAGTATTTCTCCTTTATAGCTATTCCCGGGATAGAGATCGTGCATGCGGTTAAAACACCTGAGCAGTGTAGTTTTGCCACAACCTGACGGACCGATGAGTGCGGTAACCTTATTCTTTAGAACTGGCAGGTTTATCTTCTTTAATGCCTGTACGCCACCAGCATACAGGAAATCAAGATCCTTTACGTCCAGTGTAAGATCGCTTTTCATCTTTTCCCGTATCTCCATTTTATAATTAGTCTTCCAATGATAGTGAGGATCAGGATAAAAATCGTGATAACAAGTGAAGCAGCCCAGGCCTGGGCATGCCAGTCATCATATGGCCCCATTGCATACTGGAAAATCGTCACGGTGAGCGATGCCATGGGTTCATTCATGTTAAGAGAGAAAAATGAATTATTAAACGATGTGAAAAGAAGAGGAGCCGTCTCGCCTGAGACACGTGCAATCGAAAGTAGTATGCCCGTGAGAATCCCCGCTGCTGCACCGCGATAAACAACCTGTATGATGACCTTATAGTACGGTGCCCCCAAGGCAAAGGCAGCCTCCCTCAGAGTCCATGGCACCAGTGTAAGCATATCCTCTGTCGTCCTTAATACCACCGGGATCATGATGATCGCCAGAGCAACTGCGCCTGCCCAACCATTAAAATGTCCGACGGGTTTAACCAGTACAGCATAAATGAAAGTACCAATTACAATCGACGGCACACTCACCATGATGTCAGAAAGTATACTGATGATTCTTGCAATCCTCTTTCCACGGGCATATTCAGCAAGAAACGTTCCTCCCAAGACGCCGAAAGGTACGCCGATCATTGTTGCACATAAGGTGATCATCACCTGTCCAATAAATGCGTTCTTAAGACCCCCACCTGCAATACCGGGAGGAGCCGGATCTTCAGTAAAAAGGCTCAACTTCATGGCACTGACACCATGTACGAGAACATCTCCAAGGATAAAAATGAGCCAGAATAAACCTATAAAGGCAGCACATGTGCTCAGGGATAAAGCAACAGCACTTTCAATCTGACGTCGTTTTTCAACTGTCATCGCGAATACCGCTTTTCTGCTTTAAGGAGAAATATTTTTGCGATGGCAAGAATGACAAAACTGAAAACAAAAAGTATAAGAGCAAGATTAAAAAGAGAAGAAAGATATATGTCCGTATCAGCTTCGGTGAATTCATTTGCAAGAGTCACCGTTATGGTTGCGGCAGCATCCAGAAGAGAACTTGTTATTTGATGATTGTTACCGAGCACAAAGGCCACTGCCATTGTCTCACCGAGTGCCCTTCCCAAAGAAAGCACCGCGCCACCGAATACTCCGAGCTTTGAATAGGGAAGTACAATATTCTTGACCACTTCCCACTGCGTTGCGCCAAGTGCATACGCAGACTCTTTTACGACAGCCGGCGTAAGATTGAATGAATCCCTAGCGATACTGGCAGTAAATGGTATGATCATTATGCTCAGAATGATGCTTGCCGTCAAAAGATCAATTCCCATTGGTGTTCCTTTGAAGAGCATGCCGACTAGGGGAACTTTCCCAATGCTCTTTTGCAGGGCCGGTTCTATGTAGTTTGCCATTATAGGTGCAAGTGTAAAGAGACCCCACATACCATAGATGATGCTCGGAATCGCGGCCAAAAGTTCTATGGCAACGCCAATAGGTCCCTTCAGAATATTGGGCGATATCTCTGTCACGAATATCGCAATGCCGATAGCAACCGGTATGGCAAGCATGAGAGAAATGACCGTTGTCACTACGGTACCAAAGAGAGATGTCGCTGCACCAAAAAGTTCACGGACAGGGTCCCATTCCAGCGAAAAAAGGAACTGCAGAATTCCGAATTTTCCGATCGATTCTGACGATTCAATAAAAAGGATAGAGAGAATACCGGCTATGAATAGAACGACCGAAAGTGAGGCGATGGCAGTAATAGTCAGAAATAAGATATCTTTCGGGTTCTTTTTTAAGAGTACAGCCACATACCACCTCTGTTGATAATTTTTGTGTTACTTACTATAAGATGTGCGTCACGGTTTACTATGCAACACAAGAAACGCATCAAAAATTATTTCCCCAACATTCTTCACTCTTAGCCGTTTTCCACCCATTCAACCCTTAGTCATGAGCTCTATGCCACTGGTCAATATATATCGTTTTTCTTCCAGTATTCCCTTATGAGCTTTTTTAGAGAATCAGGAAGGGGCACATACACAAGTCGCTCTGCGGTCTTGTTACCGTTTTTGAATGCCCAATCGTAAAATTTCACGGTGCTCTTGTTTGATTCCTTCTGTTCTTTTGCAAGCAGTATGAACGTTGCACCAGCTATGGGCCAGGCATTCTTTCCGGGCGCATTCGTGAGCCAAAGATAGAAATGCTTTTTAGGATTAAACGTGCCTGATGCTGCAGCAGCCTGAAAAGACTCAATACTAGGAACTACAAAGGTTCCGGCAGTGTTTTTTAGAAGGGCATATGTGAGTTTGTTCTGCTTTGCGTAAGCAAACTCCACATAGCCAATAGAGTTCTTCACTCTCTTCACATAATTTGCAACACCTTCATTGCCTTTACCGCCTATACCTACCGGCCACTTTACAGCCTTTCCGGCGCCAACCTTCTCCTTCCATTGAGCGCATGCATCACTGAGATAGGTTGTGAATATTGCCGTAGTGCCTGAACCGTCAGATCTGTGGACAACCGTTATTTTTTTATGAGGAAGAGGAAGATTCGTATTCATGTCTTTAATTTTCTTATCGTCCCAGAATTCTATTTCCCCAAGAAATATCTCACAAAGTACCTCTGAATCAAGTTTCAGTTGTCCTGGTTTTATTTTCGGTATCTGTATGACCGGCACAACGCCGCCGATGACCGCAGGAAACTGTAACAATTTCTCCTTATTCAGTTTTTCTGGCTTTAATGGAGCATCAGACGCACCAAAATCAACTGTCCTGTTTGTGATCTGTCTCTGTCCTCCACCTGAGCCAATTGACTGGTAGTTAAGCCTTATCCCGGTAATCTTGTTGTACTCATATGCCCATGCTGAATAGACAGGATACGGGAACGTCGCACCAGCTCCATTGATGGTATCAGCTGCAAACACTAAAGCAAACGAACATAAGAGGGTAAGTACTGACAGCACGCTCATAATTTTTATCATATATTATCCTTTATAATTTATAGTTTTGAGTGTTACAGCACTATTACAAGATCATAAAGATTTTGTTACAAGGGCATCTGTTAGTCTCTTTTTATATGGTTCTCATGTTTACGTGATATAAGCTTACCAATTGGATGTTACAGAGATATGAAGAAACGGTTACGATCCAGAGAAATTATGGATTTTTGACGATGTGAGGACAAAACATGGAATGGCTTTAGTTCAATATTTCATATATTTATTCTGTGATATCTAAAAAAATTGTTGATTCTTTCTCAA
>JBFGJU010000098.1:0-7151 GCA_041577035.1 Thermodesulfovibrionales bacterium
GAAATCGAGACCTCTTTCTTCATGGTTTCCCCTGAAAAGGCACGGCGGTTGATGCTGTTCCATACCTTGAGCATGGCTTTATTACGCATGACATCTTCAGGCCGTTTGCCGATAAAATTACCCCAGTTTTTTCTGCAGTGGGCGTTCTGCATGCTGTAACGCCCCTTCGTATCAAGGGCAAAAAGGTCAAACGGAAGGTTGTCAAGAAAAGAAAAGAGTTCGCTTTTATGGATAGGGTGCGCGGCCCGGGGACTGACAGATGTATCTGACGTACGCAGTTTTTTGATTTCCCTCCGAAGCCTCTTTAGCTCCTTTATAAGCTCCTGTTTTGTCCGTGCCATGTCATTCTGGCCGTCTTTCTTGCCTGACCCGGCTTTCGGGCGGACACTGGAGGGGCTTTTAGGCTTGGTCCTGGTTTTCGGTCTTGTTGTGGTTTTTTTTCTGCCTGTTGTTTTCATCGTTCACTCAACCGGAGCGAATGGCACGCTGTACATCTTCTCTTGTCGCTGCGTACAATCTCCCGTACCTATATGAAAACCCAGTACGCCATTACGCAAACAAATAGTATATTAGATTAATTCTTCTTGAATATCAATAGGTTTTCACGGAAACATGCGAAAATACCTTTGATATTGGGGTCTTTCGAAAAACCGGAAGCAGGTTATAACAGTATTCCTAATCCGAGGAATACCTGAACGATATAAAGGGATATAAGAACGAGTCCGAGCCTGAAGTGCCGGTTTCTCCATACTCCTGAAGCTCCCCTTATCCTTTTTGAACTGAGAAGCGTTGCAATGAGTAAAACCACAATTACTGCCCCGGTTCCATAATGCAGCGGATATTCAAGAAAATGCTTGTGTTCAAGATATACCAGCGTCTTTCCAGCAAGAAATCCCATGACGCCAAGGACAACCAGATAGGGGCCCATTTTTCTGTGTCTTCTGATACGCTTCGGGTCAGAGGTTTCTGCTGTTCTTTTCTTTCGTATACTCAGGCCAAGGAATACCTGGTAGAGAAATCCGAGCACGACCATCATATTAAACGAACCGTGGGCCAGCCTCAGGATCGCGAATGTTGGTTTATCAATCATGAACGTATACGGTACTAATAAAATTCTTTTTCGATAACCGATATTTTCGAAACGTCAAAGGACTGCTTCACAAGGGGAGTGTCCGCTATAATCGGGATCCGTTCCTCATACACAGGACGATTGTTTCTGTATAGTATGCCAAGAGGGATCCTGTCTCCCCACTCAAGTGACCGCTCAAAGGCCTCTACCCTGTTTTCCGGGTTATATTCATCCTCAAGCGGGTAGGCCCTCTGCTGGTACCATTCATACGTATTGATTTTATTGAATGTGACACAGGGCTGGAGAATATCAACGAGTGAAAAGCCCCTGTGCTGGATTGCGGTTTTCATTAATTCCTTGAGATACGCTCTATCACCTACATATCCCCGGGCAACAAAACTGCAGTCGAGAGCTATTGCCAGTGCAAGGGGATTCAACTGCTCTGAAAAAACCCCAAAAGGCTGGTTTTTGGTCTTTATACCCTCCATACTCGTCGGTGATGCCTGTCCTTTCGTAAGTCCGTATATCTGATTGTCATGGACAAAGAGGGTAATGTTGATATTTCTTCTCATAGCATGTAACAGGTGATTCCCTCCCTCGCCATAACAATCACCGTCGCCTGTCGTAACAATAACAGGCATTTCGTGGTTTGCCAGCCGTATCCCTGTCGCAACCGGCAGTGCCCTTCCGTGCAGACCGTTAAAGGTATTGCATCGGGTATAATGAGGCAATTTCGCAGCCTGCCCAATTCCTGAAACAATAGTAAGGGCGTGCGGTTGAAGGCCAAGGTCGACCAACGCGTCCTTCAGGGTATTAAGGATACTGAAATTACCGCACCCCGGACACCATGCCGGTTCCTGCCCCTTATAATCCTCTAATCCGCTCATGAATTGCTCCTGTTAGTTCTTCGAGTAAAAATGGTCTTCCATCGTATTTATGAATCTGGGCGCCGAATATAAACCCGGTCTCAGCCCTCAAGAGCCGCGCGAACTGTCCTGTTGCGTTATTCTCTACGCAGATTGTTTTTTTCGCATTGGTTAACAGATCAAGATAATCGAACGAATCCCGTGACGGCAGCGGGTATATTTCACTGAAATGAAGCATGGCAATCTTTTCGTCGCGGGACATCGCGTCTACCGCTTCCTTCAGGATACCGTATTGCGACCCCCATCCCACGATTATGACATCGGCTTTTTCGTCTCCGTAGAGGGTAGGCGGTTCAATCTCTCGCTGTATGTCCGGAAACTTTTTAAATAGCCTTTTATCGACCATCCTGTTTCTGGTCTCTCCATCTTCGATAATATGCCCTTCTTCATCATGTTCATCACTGTCAGTCACCACAAGGTGTTCAGCATCACCGGGGATGCCTAACGGAGTTACCCCGCTGTCGGTAAACGCATGTCTTTTGTATTCCGTCAGGTTTTTAAAGGCATCTCCCCGCAGTCGGTAATCAGCCTGTCTCAGAATGCCATAATCAAATCCATTATAGGTCCATTGCGAATCCGCGAGATACTGGTCAGTGAGAATAATGGCCGGTATCTGATACTTTTCTGCAAGGTCAAATGCCTTGTTCGTCAGATGAAAGGCCTGTTCAGGCGTCCCCGGGGCAAAGATGACCCGTGGGAATTCCCCGTGGCCGGCATGCAGTGCGAGGAGCAGTTCACCCTGCTCTGTCCTTGTCGGCAATCCGGTTGCAGGGCCCGGTCTCATGGCAAGCGCGATAACAATAGGTGTTTCCGTCATTGCCGCGAGCGAGAGCCCTTCGATCATGAGAGCGAATCCCCCGCCTGATGTGCCGGTCATTGCCCTCGCTCCTGCAAATGAAGCGCCCAAGGACATATTAATCGCGGCAATTTCATCCTCCGCCTGCTCAACGAGAATTCCGTATTCTTTTTCTTTCCCGGCAATATAATTCATAATGCCGGTCGATGGTGTCATCGGATACGCAGAGTAAAACCTGCACCCTGACACCACAGCACCAAAACCGATAGCATCATTTCCCGCGATAAGCATCAGTGGTTCTCCCTTTGAAGAAGCGGAAAAGGGGCACTGTTCGCATTTTTCAGCGGCAAACGCATGGCCCGCCCGCGCCGTCGCCATATTCGCATCGATCACCTCTTCGCCTTTTTTCTTGAACGTACTTTTTATGATTTCCAGAAGGAGGTCCAGCTCCATTCCGAGCATGCCGAGCACCGCGCCGACAGCAACGGTATTGGCCATGATTTTATTGCCGCCCTTTTCTTCAGCAAGATGGACAAACGGCACATCAAGAAAATGGGGTCTGTCATGCTTCTCTTGCAGCGCTGATGCATCATAGACTATCTTGCCTGTCTCTGAAAGTTCTTTTTCGTGGTACGTTATGCTCTCCTTGTCCATGGCAACAAGGATATCAACGGTCCGGCGTGATGACAGTACCGGCCGATCTGAAACCCTGATCTGATAGAAATTATGACCGCCTCTTACGCGCGATTCATAATCCTGATGAGAAAAGACATGATACCCTGACCGTGAAAATACCTTTGACAAAGTATCCCCTATCGTCTGAATACCCTGACCCGCTTCCCCGCCTATCTTGATGGTATAGTCCAAACCTGTCCTGCCTTCATTCCTGGTGCGTATCTATCATATCCCTCTTTAAAGGGGATTGCGTAATATGATGCGGATTCTTCTTTTATTAATGGTCGTGTTGTTCACTGTGCCCTCCGGCAATCAGGTAAACAGCATCTCCTGTTCCACTGTTCTCCATGAACAGTGTATTGTTTTCCCTGATATGAAAGGCCTGACCGGGTTTGAGCGTTAATGGGGCACTGTCTCCGCGAAGCACTACCTCACCACTGATCAGACAAAATATTTCCTCATGGCCTTTGCCCGGTTTTACCATTCTCTCCTTTTCTTTCTCTTTCAATCTTCCGTAAACAAGATAGCACGCATGGGTTTTGAGTACCGCAGACCCGAGGATATATTCCCCCTGCTCTTCAGCAAGATCCCTGACATTGTAAATGTGCATAACCCCTTCATACAGTTTATAGCAGTTGCCTGATATCGTCAATATCGACAGTCTTTTTTTCCGTAAGCTGCAGAAGCAGCAGAAACCCGCCGCACGGCCGGGCGCCTTCCAGCCGGCCCGTGAAATCGCAGTCTTCGGCAGAAAATGAGCAGGCAGGACAGAGCGTTGACGCGAGTCTGGCAGCAGTATCTGACTGGAGTTGTCGTGCCTGATCAGACACGTCGGGCTTCTCGAACAGGCCAGCGTCCATATTCCGCATTATTTGTTTGACCACGATGAATCCCTTGCAGGCAAGCTCTTCGTCTTTTTCCGGCTTATAATAAGAGCACCATGTTCCGCAGAGGTTCTGAATTAAATCGTTGTCGCTCATTCTAAAATCATAACAGAATGATAACTGAAATGGTATCAGTTATAATAATACTATGCACTACTTTCTCTCTGGAGCTTCTGCCCTGAAATGGCTGGAAAAACCCTATGTTTTTCATGTACAAAACGATGATTTATACGAGCTCGATCATGATTCATTTTCGTTTCTCAGAGAATGCGCTGCTCCGCAGGGGTGTTCCTCACATGATATGAATTTTCTGGATTACTGTGTGAAAGAGGGCATTCTCACGGAGGAAAAGCCTTCACTGAAACGTCCTCCGCTCATACCGTCCCCTGTGCCATCACTCCGCTATCTTGAACTCCAGATCACTGACAGGTGCAATCTGAGCTGCAGGCACTGTTATATCGGGGATGGGCGTCATCACGAGCTATCCGTGCAACAGGTTCGCAGAGTCCTCGGCGAATTGGAAGAACTGCAGGGTCTTCGTGTCCTTATAACCGGTGGTGAGCCGTTCCTGCACAGTGATTTTTCCGCAATCAACAGTATGCTACCGGACTTTTTGATCCGAAAGGTATTGTTTACCAACGGCCTCATGGTATCAGAAGAAAAATTAAGAGGATTGAATGTCGATGAAATACAGTTCAGCGTCGACGGTATGGAGCGCGCCCATGATCTGCTCAGGGGAAAAGGCACATTCAGGAGAGTACTTGACGCACTGAAATTATCCCGTGATCACGGATTCCACGTGTCAGTAGCCACTATGGTGCATTCGGAAAATCTCAACGATTTCGATGCTATGGATGAATTGTTCAAAGAGATGGGAGTGAGGGAATGGGCAGTTGACATTCCCTGTGTGCCGGGAAAATCAGCCGAGGAAAGCCATCTCTGGGTAACCCCCGAACAGGGAGGCCTCTATCTCGGTTACGGATTCGGTGATGGTCTGCACACGGGTGCGTCAGGGTACGGCTGCGGACTTCATCTCATGGCGGTATTGGCAGACAGTACGGTCGCGAAATGTACATTCTACAGGGACCGTACCGTCGGCACCGTAGAGGATGGATTGCGTCTGTGCTGGGAGCGTGTCAGACCGATAACCCTTTCTGATCTTGATTGCGATTGCGAACATATTGATGTATGCAGGGGTGGGTGCAGGTTCCGTGCAGAGCTTCTCGGCAATGCGTTCGGTAAAGATCTCTACAAATGCCGGCAGTATGGTATAATGAAAAGGGATATATCGGCATGAAGCCGGAACTATTCGGGAAAGGGGGCTGGATATGACCATTAAGAAGGTGGCAAAAAAGAAAGCAACAACCTGCAAGTGTAAGAGTTCCTGCTAAACAGGATACCTTTAGACGTAATCAAAAAGGCGGACAGAGTATCAGTCCGCCTTTTTAATTTTTACTCTCTGCAATTTATTCACGCCTCATGTTCTTTTCACTCTCAGTACTCGTTGCTCAGTCCTCATCCCTAGTTTTAATGTTACAATAATCATTCAGGGAACATTCAGAACCTGAATCATGTCTAAAGTAATGACCAGGACCGAAAAAGGGATAAGAGATGATGACGATGAGCTGGTATCCCTGTCAAAATCAGGTGATATTGATGCCTTTGAGGAACTGGTGAGAAAACATCAGAAAAAGATGCTGAATATCGCCTATAGAATGCTCGGGAACTATGAAGAGGCATGCGAAATCGTGCAGGATGCCTTTCTGTCGGCATACAAAAACATCAGGGGTTTTAAGGGTACTTCACGTTTTTCCACCTGGCTGTACGCGATAGTCATGAACCTTTCAAAAAACCGGCTGAAGCAGATACATGTTCGGAGCAGATTTGAACTGTTTTCGATCAATAATCCTGTTGCCACAGACACGGGCACACTTGCTATTGAACCCGCGTCACATAATCCCACGGCCCTGGAACTGCTCGAAAAGAAAGACGTGCAGAAGGGTATCCAGGAGTGCATCAATAGACTCGACGATGAATTCAGGTCCGTGCTCGTCCTGAGAGATATTCAGGGGTTTTCATATGACGAAATCAGTGATATGCTCGGGATCGTGTCGGGCACGGTAAAATCAAGGCTTTTCAGGGCACGGGATGCCATGAAAACATGCCTTAAAAAAATATTGGGAGAATGCTAATTGGAATGTCATCATGTCCAAAACCAGCTGTCCCTGTTCATTGATGGTCTTGTTCCCCCTGAAGACAGCACACTGATCAGGGAGCATCTGCGCACGTGTCAGGAATGTGAAGAGGCGTATGCAAACCTTCAGAAGACCGTGGAGCATATCCGGAACCTCGATGAGGTAGAGCCGCCTTCATGGCTCACGCAAAAAGTCATGACAAAAATCAGGACAGAGGCTGAACAGGACAAAAGTTTATTTCATAAACTGTTTTATCCCCTCCATGTAAAACTGCCGATCGAGGCATTTGCAATGATCGCGGTGGCAATTATTGCGTTTTATGTTTTCAGGTCCACACCGTCAGAGATGATCTCTGTTCAGGGCCCGACGAGTGTATCCCGTCCACAGGTTCTGACCGAAGAGGACACCCAGTCCGAACGCGAAGATGCATACTTCTACCGGCCTGTTGAGAAAGCACCTTCCCCTGCAGCAGAAAAGAGCACACGGGAGGGCGCTGAAAAAGAACGTCAGACCGGTGACGGAATATTTCAGGACACGACATCATCGTATCCGGGTCGGATGGATAAACAGGACTACGGGGTTTCCGGAAAAGACATTCAGGATTCC
>JBFGJU010000099.1:0-7140 GCA_041577035.1 Thermodesulfovibrionales bacterium
CTGCCGGTGCGCCGTAACCACCTGCTGGGGGCGCGCCGTAACCGCCCGCTGCCGGTGCGCCGTAACCACCTGCTGCCGGTGTTCCGTAGCCGCCTGCCGCCGGTGTTCCGTAGCCGCCTCCTGCCGGTGTTCCGTAGCCGCCAGAAGTGCCTTCACCACCCGCTGCAGCTTTCTGTCCACCATCAACTCTGTGTCTTACCACGTCCATTTCTGTAGGAGCAAGACTGTAGCCAATAATAAAGCTCACTACAGCTACCAAAATAAGCACTATAACCCATAGGCTACTCTTCATATTTCCCCTCCTTTAATCGGTATTATCCCTTCTCTATTACCAGTATCAGTTTGCCGCCTTCTGTTTTCTGCTCCAGAATATCATGACCAGCCTGCTCACACATCTGGATCATGGTCTCCTTGGATGAAGGGTTGTCAAAGACCACTTCGACCTTATCGCCCTCTTCCATCTTCTCAAGTGATTTCTTGCAGTAGATCTGGGGATGCGGACAAACATAACCGCATACATCCAGCATATAGGTACCTTCACCTGTCTTTTCAAACTTCATTGCCATAATACAATCCTCCTTTGATGCTCTTTATTTAGTTTTGTGTAACTCTCATAAAAGGGAGACCTTTAAATAACAGTTACATCGCTGCCATTTCTTTTGCCATTTTCCGTTCTGTCCACCAGTTGAAGAACTTGACCCCTATGAATGCGCCAAGCACCATGCCGGTTCCATACACCCATCCGTTTGGATCTCCGCCAGAGGCCCGTATAAAGAATCCACCGATGTTGCACCCGAGTGACGGCCGTGAACCAAAACCCATGAGCAGACCACCGCTAAAGCCCCACATGATCAATTCCGGAGACGGCAGTTTGAACTTAAATTCATTCTGCAGCTTGGCCATTACCATCGCTCCAAAGACTATACCGAGTGACATCCAGAGCGCGGGGTTTCTCCAGAGCTCCGGCAATCCATTGACATAGCCGAAAAACATATTGTCATGCATATTCCAGCCAAACTTTTCGAGAATCCACGCGCCAACCTGGCCTTCCTGGCTGGTGATGTACCAGTAGCCCGGATCAAACACCGTACCCTTCAGAGACACATCCGCGGTATGTCCCATTCTCTTCAGGAGATCACCGAAATTGAGCACACCGAATTTCTTCTGCATGCCAGCCATCGTCAAAATGTGAAGACCGGCAGTGATGCCCACCAGCACTCCCATGATGCTTGTTCTCTTTGACGCGGTTATCATGGACCAGATGCCCGAAAGTTCATCCTTGAATCCCGTGATTTCAGGCAATCCCTGCTTTTTCAGTGCCTTCTTTTTCTTTTTGATAAACGTTTTTCTGTTGTAAAAGTAATAGATCACGCAGAGAAGCGCAATAGCAGGGATAATCGAATTAATGAGGGCATTTCCGACAAAATAATGTATGGTATCAGGCTGCCCTCCTGAAATAAGTTTTGCAATGGTATACTGCGGCTGGTTCCAGACATAACCAACAAGGTAGTGATCAAACCAGGAGTTTATAGGTATATCAATACCTTGATAGGCCTTGATCGCTGCCTGTGTTCTATGCGCTGAATCAACCCAGGACTGGGGAACCAGTTTGTTAAAAATACCGCCTACATCCACAAAAATCGCCTGCCCGAGGCACAGGCCAAAGACAACAGCCAGCAGCGAGGTCATATTACCTTCACCGACCTTATACAAAGAGCCGGAAGCACAGCCCCCCGCGAGGACCATACCGACACCGAAGACAGAGCCTGAAATCAGCATATGAATCCCAAAGGGTGCCGCGTGAAACGTGCTCATATTAGTAGCCGCGAGTATCGCCTGAATAACGCTGAAAAAGATGAGCGCTATCATAATACCGACAGCCATCCTCGGAACACCGGCGGCAAAAAGATCTCGTGATGCCGAGGCGAAACAGAACCTCCCATACTGAAGCATCATGCCGTAAGCATAGCCGAACCAGATGTATACGATCAGGTACATATAGTAAACATCAGTCATGTAATACAGAATACTCGTAAGAATCAAACCGGCTGTTATGAGAAATGCCCAAGCTGTATTCTTCTTCTCTTCCACGGTTTGTTGCCCTCCTTATCAAGAAATGTTGATATGATTGTCACGTGACAGTTCAATACCTTTTGAAGACGGAACGCGCCCGGACCGTCTTCGTGCTTTATCAAGATGGGATACGTTCATTAAGAAGATTCGAACCTATAAAACTGCTCACTACATAACCTATAATTGTGCCTGTATATATAATCAAAAACAGAAATAAAAATCAAGGTAAAATTATAATTATAGATTAGTAATATTTATATGCGCATAAGGAGCAAGAAATGACTGCTGCTACGATGTGAAATATTACTCACCGGCACGCCGATAAATCCGCACCGCGGTTTTAAAACGAAATATTCCCTCGTAGGTATCATAGACTCTGGCCAATTGATAACCTGACAGGTGCTCGCTGATATACGCTGGTAAGTCCCGCCCGGCATTATCTGAAATGACAACTGCCGCGGCGTTTCTGTCAATGGCGGCATTACCGTAATAGTACATCGGGATCTCATACTCCCATGTGAATCTCAGTGACGACGTATCTATCTTCTCGGTCTTTTGGCCTCGGCTCCTGTCGTCGCGAACGTACCTAATATTCTTTCTTGTGTACAGATCAAGAATCGGTACCGTGACATCGAAGTGCCCTGCGGGGTCTTCGGGCAAGACCGTGAAGACCGCGACATCCGTTTCCTTAATGCTGTTCAGATATGAACCGGCATGTTTGAGATTTACCGTACTAATCTGCCGGAGAAACGGGAGAAAGCCGAATATTCCGATGATCAGTGACGTCGAAACAATGCAGGCAACAAGATACTTCTTAATATCCCTTCTGCCGATTTCCTGCAATGCATATGAAGCCATGAGCGCAACCATGGGAAAAACCAAAATAATATATCGTATTCTCTTGATCTGCATAACGAAAACAAGCAGAACAAGCCAGAAAATAATAAGATACCGCAGATCCCTTTTTTTAAAGGCAACGTATAAAGAAAAGAGTGCCGAAGCCGTTATAAAGGGATGCATTTGAAAGAAGAAAGTAGAAAAGAAGCTTTCCGTCCATCTTTTCAGGCCCGGTTTCTGGTAGGTCATAAGAAGATCAAGCTGACTGGAAAAGACATCAAACTTGAAAAACACTATAGCTCCGATAAGAACACCTGAAACAGCCCCTATGATGAGAGAACGATAGAGAATTCGACCCGGTTTCAGCGACCGGTGCTCAATAACGGAAACAAACGTCACTATAGCCAGCACAGAGAGCATCAGCCAGATCGAATACTTCACAAAAAAAGCTAACACAATAGTGACGGCCGTCGCGATAATTCGCACTCTTCCTCCGAATCTCAGGGTTTTTATAAAGGCAAAAATGGAAAGGAACAGGAAAAACATTGATGGGATATCAACCAACATCAGCGGAACCTGTGAAAACAGATACGGCATGCCAAGGAGTAACACACCGCCAAAGAATCCGGTATCCCGATCCCAGAGTTCCCTGCCGATTCCATAGGTCAACACAACAGTCAGTGAAAACAACGCCGTGGTAAAGATCTGAATAAACAGCCTGTTTTCCCCGCAGAATCTGAAAATCAGTCCGTAGAGAAAAGACGTGAGGGGCATATCAGTCCACGCGTGCAAACCTGTTCCCCATTCACGGAAAAAAGATCCGATACCATATAATTCAATATGTTTTGCCTGCGTAAAATATCTCGATGTGTCGATTATCGTCTCTGGCATACTCCAAAACACCGCGGATGATAGAAACGTCAGCACAAAGAGGATAACGGCCGAATACCTGCTCTGCAACGAGATCCTGGCAATGACCGCAGAAAAGAGCACCCCTGCAGCTAGTAACAGAAAAATCCATTGAACATGAACATGCTGAAATACCCAGTTCCAGCTCGTCAGTCTGTTATCATCAATTTCTCTTGAAACATAGAGGGTAATAAAGGAACATAAGGTGAGCAGGGCAATAATGATAATATAATAATTATTTCTGAGAACGGCCCGGATATCGGCCATTTTTATCATACCATACGGGGGACGTTAGTAACGTCCCCCGTATGATTTCCTTCACGAAGATCACAAATGCTTTTTATTTAACCACCAGGTAATTGGCGCCGGCTATGGCGCCCTGCATGAGCTGGCTGCCATAATATCCCTTCTGCCATGCTGACATGCCGAATGCCAGGGTATATGCGTCATACCCAAGTGCCCGCAGTGCAATCACCGGCAGGTTTTGTGTCTGCCCGGTAACACAGTACAGAATAAGCTTTTTGTTCTTCGGCAGCTTCTTGAGACTTTCCGGTTTCAAAATGCTCTGGACCGGTATCTGGATAGCACCGGGCATACGCCCCTGCGCGTATTCCGCAGGGTTCGGTCTCGTATCAACGAGCAGAAAATCTGTTTTTCTTGCCCGCAGCCACTTCGATACCTCAGCAGCCTGTACCTGCCAGAACATGTTCGCAGTCGCCTGTTCAAGGACATCATTGAGCTTCTTTGCCATATCATCAGCCGCGAAGGAAGGCGGGATCGCCAGCAAAAAAGAGACGACAAGGACAAGCGTAAAAAGATAAAACCGTTTCATACGTATAACCTCCTCCTCATGAAGTTAAAAAATATTCTGACCTTTTTGATTCTTCTTACAGCAGTACTACCAGGAAACAACTCTGTCGTGAGCAAAAATATCGTCTATGATACTCTCATACGACGTTTCTTTCTTCGCAAGATTAATTACCTTTACGTCATGATCTTTCGACTGAACGCTAATTATTTCATCAGACAGTTTTGTCGGGCTGTCATTTATTATATGAAGAATTTTCATGGTGTCTTCTCCCTGGTTCTGTTATATTCGCTCTTTATCACTAAAGAATAATGACCCTGTCGGCATCATGGTTCATAACCGCATTATTGTACTGACTGCCGCAAACGACGTCTTCAGGAATACCGTCTGTTGTAACTTCCAACCCTTTTGCACTGTGGTCACAAAAACTCATGGTAACGCCGGGGGTTGTGCATAATCCGGTAAACCCGGGGTTGCCGAGCACTTTTGTGCCGTCATCCATATTGAATATGATCACCTCGTGTCCTTTGTCAAGGGCTGCTTTTGTCAGTCCCAATACATGGTCAATGTGTTTGTCCGTGTTAACAAAAATACCGAGTTTCATCTATTTACCTCCTTTGACAGAATAAAGGCAAAACGCGTTTGCCCGGTTGATTCTCGCTCCAGAAACACTACCTTCCCGGATGAAAAATGCACGTTTGAGATTATTATATGTACCATAAACGCGGCGGTAAAGTAAATCACAAAATATCATGGTAAGCGTTTTTGAGCAGAGGATTTTCCTCTGATGATATCTGCACAGTGTGTATACACATCATGGACCGTAATTTCATTCATGCAGCGCATATCCCTGCACTTCTTTTTAAAGCAGGGGGAACAGACCGCGTTCCGAAAGATAATTCTGTGGCCGTCTCCATAGGGTCCGGTCCTCGCAGGGCTGGTAGGACCAAAGATCGCGACAACCGGAACCGTGCATGCTGCCGCAATATGCATCGGGCCTGAGTCATTCGAGCATACAAGCCGAGCCCCTCGAATAATTGAAATAAGTTCCTGGAGGCTCGTTTTTCCCGCAAGTGAAACAGCCCTTCTCTCTGAAGCACGTACGACAGCCTCGGCAATGCTGATATCACCCGTTCCACCAACAATAAACGTCTTGATCGGAAGCTGTGCAGCCAGGAGTCCAAAATATTCTGCAGGCCATATTTTTGTCTGCCATCGTGCACCCGGCACCATGACAGCATAATCATCACTACCGCCGGTTAACTCCCTTTTCCGGTCAGACGAATCCCGCACAAGAGGAAAAGGGAAGCAGAGCGGAGCTTTTTCACAGCCGAGGGAATCTGCAACCTTTAAATATCTGTCAACCGCATGCAGGTCCCTGCCACCGGTCACCTTCTTGTTATAAAACAACCTGCTGCCTTCCCGTGCCTCCCTGAAACCGACCCGCACCGGTGCTCGCGTAGCCATCGTAAGAATACCGCTTCTTAGCAGGCCCTGGAGATCAATGACAAGGTCATATCGTTCCCCTCTCAGTCTCTGAAAGAGCTGCTTTACCTCCGATACTGTCCTACCGGCTTCAGAAATCTGCTTCCATGTGTCCTTATTGATGCTGATGCAGGTATCAATCATGGGATGATCCGTGACCAGTTCTTCAAGTCCCCGTGCAATAAGCCAGTGTATTTCAGCATGGGGAAAGCAGGACTTAACTGCGTTTAGGAACGGAAGGCTGTGAACAACGTCTCCGAGCGAACTTGGTTTAACAATCAGTATTTTTCTATAGGGTGTCGTTTTTTTCATCAGGTTCCATTCAACAGTTATCCAGAATGATTTCAACAGCCTGTTCAATATCGTGTGCCCTGAAATCAGCCTGAACAGGTGAGCGGTCCTGACCGGATTCGACGAGAATACCGGTGGCGCCGACCGACCGTGCAAGAAGCATATCCGAATCTTTGTCCCCAACCACAAAAGACTGTTTCAGATCTATGTTGTGGTCGGCCCGTGCGGCATGGAGAAGTCCCGGTTCAGGCTTTCTGCATGGGCAGTGTTCATCTGGATGATGCGGACAATAGTAAAATCCCCTGAAGCCATGTTTTTCAATAAAAATGGCATTGACTTCTCTCACAAATTCTTCCTGAACCAATCCCCGTGCGATGCCAGACTGATTGGTAATACCTATCAGACTGAGCCCATGATCTTTCAATCTCGTAAGGGCATGCAACCGCGGATCCATTCTGAGATCATCCATGCGGGAAAGATACCCGGTATCTTCACAGAGGGTGCCGTCCCGGTCAAAGAATACAGCTCTCTTCGTATGGTTACGTTGCTGCACGGCATTGAAAACTTCATCGACCGAGATAAGATCCATACAGTCCAGTCGTTCCATTCTGCATTCTCTCTCAAAACAGGGGGCGCACTCGACATCTTTCCTGATTACCGTCGCATCTTTCCCAACAGGCCCGGTAAGTTCAGGAGACGTCGAACCGAATAGTGCAACCAGAGGGGTCCCGACGGCA
>JBFGJU010000100.1:0-7117 GCA_041577035.1 Thermodesulfovibrionales bacterium
GAGAAACTGCTGGGAATACAAAGAATGCAATAAGGAACGCGGTCGTGAAAATGCCAGGAAGTGTCCTGCCTCTCTCGATAGGCGGTTTGATGGTGTCCATGGCGGTATATGCGCCGGCAGGGCATGTTGGATGATCGAGGGCACCCTGTGCAATGATGCTGTGCAGGGTGATTTCATTGAAAAATATAAAGAATGCGAAACGTGTAATTTCTATGAATACGTTAAAGAAGCAGAAGGCAATGATCTCACCCCTACGGTTCTTCTGTTAAAGAAAATGGAAGCTGATATTTGAAGAAGTGAGTTCGTATGAATGCCTATGAAAGGTCAAACAGAAGAAACATCAATGCAGTGGTGCAGTTTTGACCTCACTGCACATGGTCTTCAGGATAAACCGCGTAAAATTTGCCTGTATTCTTTGCGCGTTCCCGAACGTCTTTCCCAGGGGTTCTTCTCGGGAAAATCCATTCCAGAGATAAACTGTTCTGTAAAGTCAGAACGGGTGGAAAGCTCAACATGGTCAATCGACCGGGATAGCTCGTTTGCCATTTTCCAGTAGTCTTTTGACAGAAGCGCCATAGAAGCACCTGTGCTGGCAGCATTGCCCAGGGCCTTTACCATATCCGGATTTACTGCCGGGAGAAGACCTATACGCATTGCACTGTAAGGGTTCACATAATTCCCGAGAGCACCGGCAAGATAGATATGTTTGATATCCTCAATACGTACATCCATGTCCTTCATCAGGGTTTTTATGCCTGCCGAGACGGCTGCCTTTGCGAGCTGGAGTTCCCGGACGTCTTTTTGTGTAAGAAATATAGCTCTGTTATCATGACTCTCATCCGGTGACGCAACAAGGAAATTATATACACCATTTCTCTTTATGACCCTGCTACCCAGGAACTTGTAGGTGCCGGTAACCGGTGGACTGATAACGCCTTCAGAGTCTATAATTCCACAGTTAAGGAGAACCGATACGAGATCGACAAGGCCACTTCCACAAATACCTAATGGTTTTATATTTCCGATTTCACGGTAACGTATTTCCCGGTTCACAAGTCTGACACCCTCTATTGCCCCGGCTTTTGCGATCATTCCATGTGATATCCGAGCACCTTCCAGCGCTGGACCGGCTGCCGTAGAGCAGGTTAGTAAACGTCTGCGGTTTCCGAGAAATATCTCCCCGTTAGTTCCAAGATCCAGTCCCAGTATTATGTCATCATCCTGTTCTGCAGCGCCTGAGGCAAGTATCACGCTGATCAGATCACCGCCAATATATCCGGATTTTGCAGGCATTAAATATATAACAGCTTCAGGGTGTAATGAAAGACCCACCTCCCGTGCCTTCACAACGAGGCCATCCGTCAAAACAGGCGTGAAAGGGGCCTCTGCAATTGAAGCAGGATTCAACGAAAACAGAAAATGCTGCATTATGGTGTTTCCTGCGGCAATAGCCACAAAGATATTCTCCGGTTCAAGCTCGCTCACATGCAAAAGCCTCTTTACGATAAGGTCCAGGTCTTTTATTAGAATTTCGTGCAGCTTCTTAAGGCCATGAGGGTCTTCTTTGATATGCTGGATACGCCTGATTACGTCTGTGCCATATCTGTTCTGTCTGTTGAGGCTGGAAGCGGCTGCCAGTTGATGACCGTCGAGCAGATTGATAAGCTTTCCTACAAGTGTGCTTGTTCCAAGATCAAAGACAAGCCCAATGTTGTGATGAGAATCCGCATCTTCCTGCAATGCCAGCAGGCGGTTTTCATTCATAACCGCTGTATAGTGAGGCCCTTTCTTCTTCACTATCTCAGGTAATGTCCTGAGGCAGTCAAGACCGACTTCAATGTCAGGGTATGCATCATGCATTGCATGTCCGATTTTTTCAAGAACAGAAATCCCTTCAGTCCAGTTATCAGATGAAAGATCTAAAACCCTTTTATGGACCAAAGGATCAATTGTTACCAGAGGAGTTTCACCGGCCTTCAGGATCTGGAAATATTCAAGTTCCGGGCCGGTTGATCCGACATAAACAGTAAGATCTTTATGTATCTCTGTACTGCATGCAAGCCTGAATCCCTTTCTTATTTCTTTATCGTCAAGCAGATCATGCACTTCATTTTCATGTGGGAAATCTATTGATGTAAGAACCTTGACCTTGCACTTTCCGCATTTAAGCAGGCCGCCGCAGTCGCCTTCAAGATTTATGTCAACTTTCTGGAGAGCTTTTAATATCGTCTGTCCGGGGGTAACCTTTATCCATAGGTCATTCGGCAGAACGTTCAGCCAGAAATATCGTTTCCTGCGTTGAATTGATGAAGCAGCCTTCTTCAGGGTTTTCTTCTTTTTAATAACTGTCTGTTTGTCCTTTTTCCTCATCTTCCCCCTATGGTGAGCTTGCTGATAACCTTTTCAATATGCTGATAGTCTGCCTCAGCGATCCCGAGTGGCAGGCCCAGAAACTCTGCTATTTCAGCAGCCTCCCTGCTTAGGTCAGGGTCCGAGGGTTGACGCATATAGACTACTCTTACGTAATTCTTGAAGTACATACTTCTCATTTCTTCGTCTTGCAGTTCAAGCGGCTTTATGCAATATTCCTCAAAGTTCAGAATCAGATCTCTCTCAAGGAAAAATGTTCCGGCGGATGTATCCATAATATCCTGAAAAACTTTTTTGCCAAGCAGCATTTCATAGCAGGTATGGCCTGGCACTTTGATGACACCCTGATCAAGGCAGAACAGATCCATGTCAGGAAAACACTCACCGTATAAGCAGATGATCCTCTCCGAGTTTTTTTTAGCTGCAATTATTTCCTTCTGTATAAGGTCCTTGAGTTTAAGGGGAAACATATGAAGATTAGACGGTAAATAGGTAATCCTTATATGGGGATATGATCTCTCCAGCTGCAGCTGATTGAGTAATGGACTGAAGACCCTACATGCTATGATCCGAACAGGAGCAACACGTGTTGTGTCTGTTTTTATTTCGCTTTTACCCGTGGTTTTCACTACAGTCATCCTGGATCAGACAGGAGATATTTTATCCTAAATTTCTACCAGTCCCGGAAAAGCATTCTTGATGTCAGAGATTAAGGCGATATCCAGAACACCTTCCCTGTTATGAGTTAAGATTTCTATAACACGTTCGTTTGCCCGGCTTAACATGCTCGGTCTTCCCTGTTCTTCCCAGATATCAAAGAGACATCTCACAGAAAGTGAAGGATAGAAAAATTCCTTCATCATATGCTCTACGGTATGGTCTTCCGTTATATAGTTACCCCCGGGGCCGACTTTTTTGATCACATCAAGGCCCAGAGTATTTTTGTCTGCCTTGATTCCTGACAGCACTCTCTGTATCATCCCGATAATCTCATCGTCTATTACATACTGTTCGTAGGAGATTGAGTTGCCTGAGTCCAGGATCCCTGCGGCAAGATGAATGCAGTCAGCACCTGACAGGGCTACCATAAGGTTTGAAAGAGTTTTTTCTGCGCCCGCCTGGATGTCCGGTCTCTTTGCCTCGGTTACTCCCCCTGAAGCATAAATGGGAAGTCTGTATTTCTTTGCCAGTTGAACTGATGCAGCGTTCATCATTCCCATCTCAACAGAGCCTATCGCAAATTCAACTTTTCTGAGATCCATAGTCGTCGGTACAGCTCCATAGAGTATTTTTGCGCCGGGTGAAAATATCTGTGAAATTATAACTCCTGCCAGGGCTTCGGCATGCATCTGGGAAAGTGTGCCGGCAAGTGTAGCCGGCGCGGTTGCCCCTGATATTGGTGCGGGAGCACAGGTTACCGGTATTCCCCGGGCAGTACAGAACTGGAGGATGTCCAGAGTGTTCTTATCTACCGTAAGAGGGCTAATAGGGTTTGTGATTACGGATACAAAGGGCTTATCCCTGAATGTATCCTCTCCGCCTGCAAGCAGGCATGAAAGACCCCATATCTGCTCTGCGCCCTGAAGGTCTGTGCATCCGCCCATCACATGTTTTGTGGTATGATTGAACGCACAATAAAAGTCGTTTACATGATAACCGTCAGGATTAATGTCATAGGCCTGGCAGGCGATAATATAAAAGCGTATATATTCGAGGTTGTCTACAAGTGTCGCGGTATGCGCAATGTCTCTGAGCATGGTAGAACGGTAACCCCTTGTTCCCATATCCAGTATTCGAAATACCCTGCCCCCGTTTGCAAAGTTGACTCCGCCGTCTCCAAGCTGTATGTTATTCTTTCCGTCTCGTGAATAGAGAGTAAAGCTGGAAGGGGCCTTCTTAATAAACCGGTCAACCAGACTGTTATGAAAGAATACCTTCTGATGATCTTCATCCGTGCGTGCACCTGCTGATGCAAGTATTTCCAGCACAGAAGGATCATCGATCCTGATTCCAACCTCCTCCAGTATTCTGCGGGCTGTATAGTCGATCTGCCTGATATCGTCAGGATTAAGCAAACTTAGAAATGGCATGCCCATTATTGATTATTCCTCTATAACCCTGTATGGTCGTTTCACAACCTCTGCAGAATTTTCTGAATCCCGTCTAATATGTGATCCGGTTTTTTCCCTGCCTGGTGGTCTTTCAGAATTCTCTTTGCCTCGGCATTACAACGCGCGTAGAGATTGGATGAGCCGGACTGTTCCCATGTATCATAGCGCGAACGGTCAAGCATGCTCGGAAGAAACTGGGCCTTCATGAAATTATTGAAGGTATGATCTTCAGTGAGAAAGATTGAGCCTGGTCCGCCTTTTGCTACCTTTTCAATAAGTTCCAGAGCGAGTGTATTTTCATTTACAGGGATGCCTTCCGTGAAGAACCGACTCATTGCTACAAGTTCATTCGCCATGGTAATCATCTCAAGGGATGAAGTTGTGCCATATTCCAGAAAACCAACATCGTGTATCAGGTTAGCTCTGGAGAGCATGGCTGTTATAATAGAAAACATAGCTTCTGCTCCTGCCTGAGCATCCATTGTTTTTGAATCAGAAGCCCCGGCGTATGCCCATACGGGGAGGCCGTATAGTTCATCCCGCATATCTGCAAGTGCAGCCTGTGTCAGGCTCCACTCGGGACAGCCATAGGATATAACCGTTGATTTCATGTCAAGAACACTGACATTAGGACCGAAGAGGAAAGGCGAGCCTTTCCCTGCGATCTGGTGTATGACAAGCCCCACAAGGTTTTCTGCGATTCCCATTGCCATGGCTCCTGCAAGTGTGACAGGAGCACCTCCGCCCGCATTAGAGCCTGACGGGAAACATATTGGTATCTTTTTTTCGGCACAGAAGATGAGTTTTTCGATTACATTTTCCGGAAATCTGAGCGGACTGATAGCCTCGGAGTAGTTCAGAATGAAGGGCTTTTCTGCAAGGTCTCTCTCTCCTCCGGCAACAAGAGATGCCATTTCATGGATTCGAGAAATGTCTTTACCACTGTCTGCAATAAACACAATGGGCTTGTCCGTGTTTTTGACCATAGAAGAAAAGACATGGATATAAATTGCCTCTACGGGTACATCATCCGGATTTGACATGGACATCGCAAAGTCCATGTGTTCAAGTCCTTCGACAAGTCCTGCGAAGTTTGCGGTATCTTCCAAAACGGTCCGACGTCTTTTCCCGGTTTCAATATCAATAGTATAGGTGGCATCTGACCCCGTGCCGTAATATGAGTTGCCATCTTCCAGCAGGATTGCATCTTTTCCCTTCTGATCACAGAGTGTTATCTTTTTGGGTGCTGTTTTCAATGCCTCCTCTACAGTATCGACAGGAATGGTAATCCAGTTGCCATCGGTAACTGTGCACCCTGCACCTGACAGCATCTCGACTGCCCCGGGATGTTCCATTCTGAATCCGGTCTTTCTGAGGATTTCAAGTGCAGCTTCATGTATTGCAAGAGCCTGTTCCCGGCCCAATACCTTAAGGCGAGGCTTAAAAGTGGGAATCTCTTCTGGTTTCATTTTTCACTCCTTTTGCCGGGGATTACATTTCAGGTAATGCCCAGCAATTTCTTTGCTGCGGTCACAGCAGAGCCGGCGTCAGGGGCATATGAGTCTGCTTTTATCTGATTGGCATAGTTTTCACTGACGGGTGCACCACCTATCATGACCTTGATCTTATCTCTTAAGCCGGCTTTCTGCAGGGCATGTACAGTCTCTTGCATTCCAGGCATTGTAGTTGAGAGAAGGGCAGACATGGCCACAATGTCGGCATCTGTTTCTTTTGCCTTCTGTACAAAAGTCTCTGATGTAACATCAACCCCAAGGTCAGTAATGGTGAACCCTGCCCCTTCCATCATCATGACAACAAGATTCTTGCCAATATCGTGCAGGTCACCCTTCACCGTCCCTATTACGACCCTTCCTTTCATGAGTACGTTTCCCTCTTTGAAAAGAGGCTTGATGAGGGTCATGCATTCCTGCATCGCCTTGGCTGAACGCAGCATCTGGGGTACAAACATCTGGCCCTTTGAAAACCGTGTGCCAACTTCGTCCATGGGAGCAATGAGCCCTTTATCAAGGATGTCCTGAACACTACTATTGCTGTCGATGAGTTTTTGTGTTTCCGCCGTGGCTGTCGCAATGTCGGCCTTGATAATGGCTTCAACCAATGTCTGGAAGTCACTCATTATAGCCCTCCTCCTGTGGCTGTTTTTTAATGAACATAAAAGATATCACTTAATCGCTTATTAAGCCTTTCTGGTATGCTTCTATGAATTTTTCGCAGTACTCATCCTGTCCGAGAAGCATTTCAACAGCACGTACTGTGGCCATGAGCCGTCTGTCAGTAGGATCCATAATCGCTGCAGACAGACCGTTTGTCATGCATAAAGAAAGAAAATTCCGGTTGATCAGTTTTCTTTCCGGCAGACCAAAAGAGACGTTCGAAAGACCGCAAATCGTATTTATCCCCGGGTAGGTCTTCATTATCTGCTTGAGTGCCCCGATAGCTGCCCGGGCCATTCCTGTATCTACAGAGATAGGCTGAACCAGGGGATCAACATAGATTTTTTCGAGAGGAAATCCTGTGTCAGTGAGTCTTTTTATCAACTCTGAACCTGCCTGAACCCTTTCTTCGACTGTGGTCGGCATTGATGTCTGTGACATGCAGAGTGCTATAACACTGCA
>JBFGJU010000101.1:0-7104 GCA_041577035.1 Thermodesulfovibrionales bacterium
TATCGACAGCAGGCCCCGCTGTGCTACCGTGGTTGCAGTCGAGGATTCGACATTCGCTGTGTTGAAAAGAGAAAAGCTTGTCGATGCCATAAAACAAAATCCTCTGATAGCACTTGATCTGCTTTCGACCCTCGTTAAGAAATTAAGAAAAGCTACTGAGCGGGAGGAACGTTTTGCCTTCCTGGATGTGCGTGAGCGGTTATTGAAGCTGTTTGCAGAATTGGCAAGAACAGAGGGAAAGAGAGATGATAACGGTTTCCATAAGATAAAGAAACGTACCCAGAAGGAACTGGCCATACGAATAGGCGCGTCTCGAGAGGCAACCTCACAGGTCCTCAGGGCACTGATTTCAAAAAAGATCATCCTTGAAAAAGACAATTTTTTCCTCATCCCGCCCGACGTCATACCTGAATAAAACTTAAATTCACTTCTCTATAATCCACTGCTCTGCCTACTATATTGACTTATTTTTTGAAGCCCCCTCAAAAAAGCAGCTTTACCGAAGAATGGTAATTTAACCATTTCAGGTGGTGATTTCACCTTTACCGCAGGGACCTTTTCTGAAAAAATCTAGACAGGAAAGGAACGATACATGAAAAGGGAGATGAAACCATGAAGGTTAAAGAACTTATAAACATCGTCTTGGACAGTCCTTTCTATCTCGAGATGTCGCTTCGGGAGAGAAAGGATTATATAGAAACGTTCATAGCCCTGTATGTGAATAGAACCGTCCCAGGGCATATAAAAAAGAAAGGAGGGAAATAAGATGAAAGGATTGATAGGAACCATGCTGGTGTCCAAAAGGAGAACTAGCAAACAAGAAAATGGGACGGTTCTATTTGTTTCTTATTAACCAGCTGCTTCTATCAAGCAGACTAGGGCAGCCAACAAAGAGAAAAGGAGAAGTAATTATGAAGGAAAGGTGGATTTTACTATTAAAAAGTCTTCTGGTTGTAGGACTCCTCTCTCTCACACCGGGTATCATGCATGCTGCTTTGTATGCACAAGCTGCTAATTGCAACAGCAGTTTGGGCAAAGTTCTTACTGTAACTAATCACGAAATCTTCAGCATTGCTACCTGCAATGAAATCAGCGTATTTAATGAGCTTTCATACTGTTATGGGGTAGAGGAGGGGGATGAGGTAGTTTTCCACTGGACGCCTCAAAACTGCGAGCTTGTCAGTTTTACGGTTCTTCGCAATGGAGTGCAGTGCGGTGTATGGTGTCCATGAGGAGGACCGGAAAAGTGGATGAACTTGTTTTCTGATTGTTGATGACGCACAACTTTTTGAACAGTAAGGCACGATAACATGAAAAACGAATTTCACCAGATGATAGGGCATATCGCATTGTTAATCGGGATCATTCTTACGATTGGCAGCATACTCATACTTATGATCACTCTCTTCTACGAATGGTGAGGTTTGAACAGGAATCTCATTGAGAAATTCATGGGGGAAAAGGAGGTGAAAAGAACAAGAAGAGGGAAAGGAAGGCAGTGAAGGATTAGCTGTTAATTGCGTGCAAATACTATTACAAAAAGGAGGAGGTTATGAAAAAGCTGATCATTGTAGCAATGTTTTTACTTGTAGCGGGCCTGTATGTCACAGCATATTCCGCAGGGAAAGTTCTGAAAGTGAATACCGGCGGGAATTTACTTGGCGGCAATGCCATCGAGGCAGCTAATGAGGAGTTCGAGAAAAAGACAGGCATCAAGGTCGAATCCACCAAGGGGCCAAAAGGCCAATGCGGTTTTACGGTGAAAAACCTTGATAAAGGAAATATCGACATCGGGGTGACGTGCTGTCCCATTAACAAGCTGGAGTCCGGAAGAAAAAACCTTATTCAGACCCCGGTCGCCATCGGTGCCTGGGTTTTTGCCGTAAACAAGTCCAATCCGGTTAATAGCTTAAGCACCCAGCAGCTAAGGGATATCTATCAGGGCCGCATCACGAACTGGAAAGAGGTTGGCGGTAAGAATGAACCTATCCAGCCCTATAGCTACATCATGTGCGCGAGCCGTGATGAATCTCTCAGGCAGTTCCTGGTCGGTGAGAAGCAGTACAAGCAAGGAGTTGTCGGCATAGACAACAGGAAGTTCGGAAAGAATGTGAAAAAGGCAACGCCCGGGGATCCGGAGAATTGCACTCTTGTGGAAACTAATCCTAGTGCCATAGTAGGTCTGCCATTCCATAATGTTGCCGGCAGCGAGCCGGGCTGCAGTGCCATGCGGAAGGGCGTTGTTAAGGTGATCGCTGTGGATAATATCACGCCGAACATACAGAGCATACAGAGCGAAGCATACCCCGTTACAAATCACCTCTTTATGATCACAAAAGGGGTGCCTGACAATGAAGAGGCGCAGTATCTCAGATTTCTGACGAGAGACGAAGGGCAGGCCATCCTTGCGAAATCAGGCCTTGTAGCGCCGCTGAGATAGTGGAATAATCCGATCCAGATGAACTGGCAGGCGGATCCTGAAGAGGGGGAGTCGTTCCCCCTCTTCTTTTGAAAGATTTCTCCTGATTCTTATTGCTTTCTGCACGCCATAAATATGATCCAGCCGTTCTTTCCCTTTGAGGCCGATATTTTTGCACTTCTGCGAAAGGATTCGCAGGAATGCAGAGGAATTGAGGGGTATATTTGTTAAAAAACAATAGGTTAGCTCTGGCACGGAACCTGCATTTATAAGGGCAAGATGACACGAAAGGAGGATAAGGAAATGAAAGACAAAAATTATTCAAAAAAACTGATGTTTATGGGAGCAGGGTGTGGAATAGTGCTGTTTGCCTTATTCGGGCTTCTTCCCGGTTTATACATTGGGGGAGTTATGGGACTGAATATAGCAGGAACTTTCTTTGGATCTCCTGTTACTGCCAGCCTCATGTCACGGCTAATCGTTGGTGCTTCGGTAATAATGGGAATTATGGTATCGGGTATTATGTTCGTTACTGCTTCATCAACAGCAGGGTGGTTAATAGGCGCGGCGATTGATACCTTAAAGGCTGAGAAGAAAGAGTTGGCACCAGTAGAGGATAAATAACCTTACATACATATGAAAAAGGAGGAAGAGAGATGAACGAAGAACGGAAAAGGACCATGAAGGCAGGCACAAAGATAGGGGCAGCACTGGGGGTAATAGGGTTTCTGGTATTTGGAATCGTACCGGGGTTTTATTTTGGCTCGTATGGGACGGTGGTGTTGTTGAGCCATCTGGCAGGCGGGCCGGTAGAGCCGACAACGATCGTGCGGATGCTGACGGTGGTAGGGATCATGCTGGGGATCTTCTGTATAGGAGCGGTGAGCATAGTGCTTGGCTCGGTGTTTGGCACGACCCTTGGCTATGTGGTAGATGTTGTTGGCAGTCTTGGCAGGGCACGGCCTGAGGAAGCAGAGGCAAAGGCGAATAACAATGTATAAGGCCAAATGTCAAAGCTCAAATGACAATCGGTGAATGATAAATAGAACCTCCCCTGACCCCTGTGCAGATCACATGCACAGGGGTTTTTTGTGAGTAGCAACACGGTACTTGCAAAGACTCTCTAAAGTGTGTATATTTCAAATAATAATCGTGATAGTACAGGCAGACATTTTCGTCGGTTTAATAAGACTAATGAAAGATCTATAAGGATAACGGCATGAACATAAAAGAAAGTATTCTCACAGAATATGAAGCGGCTCTGGCAAAGAAGAAAGAGCTTTCAGAGCAGCTGAAACAGCAGGAAAAAACAGCACCTGACAATTTCAAGGAAATCTGGATAATCCGTGATCAGATCGCTTTTTGGGAAGGTAAGACAGAAGGGTTGCAATACGCGCTTGACGTGCTTGACCACGAATAGGGAACAGGCCTATCAAAAAACTGCCTGATCAGCTGTTTTCCTGTTCGACTGATCGCACCAATGAAATATAATTCTGATCTTCTTCAGTAAGCTCAATGCCCATTCCGTTTTTCTGCCTGAGAAGCTCAATACTTTTCGCAAACCTGACTGTTCCTTTCAGGCTACATGTGCTATCTTCCGTGAGGTGGAATGTGATATCAACGGGTATGCCTTCATTAAAGTTCTTCTGCGACCTGACAAAGAAGCCTTTCCTCGACAACCACACCGTTGTTCCTTTGAAGGACATGCCTCCTGCATTGATTACTACTGGATGCCTCTTGAGATAACGCTGGCATTCTCTTTTTTCAGCCATAGTGCCTTAATTGTCCTATAAATAGCTTAAATTGTCAAGAAAAAAAGTTTTCTTGAAGGATATCGAGGGGGAAAAAGCAAGAAAAATATTTCTTATTATCAAGAAGTTATAATTAAATCACAGTTTTTTCTCTTAATAAATCTGGCTTACAGAGATGGAACAGAGCCCGGCATAAAAGTGTCTTCTATCCCTGCCGGTAAATCAGTGAGGATTATCGATATTTATATAAATAAAAATACAGTTCAGGCTGATTGTTCCAGTTCCCGGCCGCACTGCTTGCATATTTTTGCACGTCTTTTTATGATTTCAGCGCAATACGGACATTCCATGGTGAAATTCCTTTTATGTATTTTTTCGGCAGCCTCATCAACTTTTTTCTGTATCACTTCGTTGACAAATCGATGATTTACCATCTTCTCCAGAACGTTGATATCGCCGGTTTCACCAAGGTGCTCCGCTGCTTTTAGCCGTACACTGCCAAAGCCGTTATCATCATGGAGCATGTCAAGTATCGCGTTAGTATCTTTCCTGATGTAATAATCAGTAAGTGTCTGAAAAGCTTTTTTTCGTGCCTCTATTTCTGCCTCTTCTTCAGCTTCCCTGACTTCGTCGATGATGTCTCCCTTCATAACGTTTTTTCCTCCTACAGGGACACTTGAGGTTTCTCCGGAATCAGGATGCATCATGAACCGATAGCCCATTTCCTGGCCGTATGTTTCATACATATGCTTCCAGCTGTTCTTGTAAAAGGTGCAGTCGTCATTAAAACAGACGTACAGAAAGGGAGTACACCAGCCCAGGCCGTCGGAGAAATTAAAGTTAGGCGCAGCCCATTTGCTCAGTTTCTTATTGCAGTGCGGACAGACAGTCTTTTTATCTTCCATAATTGTTCCCACGTAAAAACACCTCGTATCATAGATGGCTCACCGTCTAACAGTATTTCTTTTTTGTATACAGCCATCGTACTTTCTTGAATTTTGAGCGTGATCATCCCTCTTACTAGTATAACAGAGAGCAGTTTAGTCTTGCATGAAACTCGTTATTTCCTTTTTAACGTTGCTTCCCCAAACAGCACAGTTCTCATCCACTTAAAGGCGAATCGTAAGAGCTCTGTTTCGTTTGACTTGATTTTCTTGAGGACTTTTTTGTCTACGTCATAATATTTCAGGAAGTCACTCTTGAAAACAATGTCCCGAAACTCATCAATGTTGTAACTCCCGATAAAGAATATATCCCGTGCTTTTCCTTCAAGGAAATTCTTTGACGTGAAATTATTATGGTGGGTAATCTCTTTCCATTCATCATTAATTTCTTCATAAAAGGCAATATTTTGTGTGTCGCGCCACTTTTTAACTGAATGCTCTTTCCCCATCCCAAACCCTGCACAGAAATCCCTTTTCACGAGTGAAAATCCAGGTACCGCACCGGGTACGGGTTCGAGGGGAAAACTTCTGCATGACCAGGGGCGGTCTTCATAAATGAGACATCCATCATCACTCACAAAAGGGCAATTTTTTGTTTCGTCCGGAATCATCTTGAGAACTATCACCGGATGACCTATTTCTTCAGGAAAAAGCGGAATGGTGTATGTTCGCAGGAATTCAGCCGAATGCACAGTGAGCCGTTTTTTTATCCTCAGGATATCGTATGGCGTGAGATACAGGTTTATATCCCTGCAACATCTATTGAAGCAGGCCAGTTCCTTATGGCAGTTAAAGTGAAAACTGTCACCTGTCTTAAGTGTATCAGCTGTGCGCTTGCAGGGCTCTTTTGTCATGGTACAAGGGAGTACTATTATGAATATGAACTGTAGTTTGTTATTATAACGCTGGGCCCGGGATATTTACAAACAACTCAGAACATGAAGAAGGTAAATAAAGAATCTATTCACATCCTCGCCGTCTGCACGGGGAACATCTGCCGGAGTCCAATGGCTGAAGGTATCTTGAGAAGCATGCTTGGAGAAACAGACGTTGCACACATATCGTCTGCAGGCACTCATGCGTTCCAGGGGAACCCTGCTTCGGAATTTGCCTTAATCGCAGCCTGTGAACAGGGTATAGACATCTCAGGCCACCGGGCACGCGCGTTAGACGAAAAACTGATCAGGGCGAACACCATGATCCTCTGTATGGAGCCGTTGCACATAGAATGGATCCTTTCGCTTGATAGTTCAGCAGGTGATTCGGTCTATAGCCTCCCGGCGTTTTCAGGAAATAGTAAACTGAAAAAGATTCCGGATCCGTATGGCTCAAGTTTGAGGGAATACCGGGAATGCTTTGCATCGATTCATGAATGCATCACTCGTTTCATCCACACGATGGTTCAGGAGGGATCACTTCCCGATAGCGTTACAAAGAATGCTTAACAACAAAATTTGTGTTTAGAACGGCATCCCATAATTCAGTGTCTCTAGAGAAGTTGTGAATGGCGTGGACAATTTTCCGGGTCCATATCCCTTCGGAGATCCTGTCGGAGATCTCATCCGGATTTTTCGATTGTGCTCCAAAATTATCGTCAACCAGTTGAGAAAAGCGTTTACACCTGTTGACGCTATCATGGAGGTGATCATTACTATTCCACCAATACCGTTTGTCAGAAAGGTAATGATTTAACTCCCGGGTTTTTTCCATTGTTACCGCCTGTTTTTCCTTATATGCGTGGTGCAGTCTTTCATGAACCGACGAAACTACAGAAGATATTTCGTCTATCGGCACTGTTTTTTCCGGAAATCCAGACTCTGTCAATGATTCAACGGAAAATAACATTACGTCACCCCAGAACTGCCTGAAAAACTCTCCTGACAGATCAGGAGATTCCCTGTTCCTGGAAACACCACTTCTGAATTCATGTATGGTGTCATCTGCCCAAACGCGCCTATGGCTCAAAGGAAGGTTGGCTGACACAAACCGA
>JBFGJU010000102.1:0-7076 GCA_041577035.1 Thermodesulfovibrionales bacterium
TAAATAGATAAGATATCGTATCTCTGTTTCAGGGGGGGAATAATTAATCTTCAGGATGTGACCGCCAGTGTGAGGAGGTAGCACAGGATTCATGATCTGGGATAAAGAATTTGAAACACTTCCGCGCGAGGAACTGGAAACACTGCAGTCAGAAAGACTCAAAGAAGTAGTCCAGAGGGTGTATGACAAGGTCCCCTACTATAGGGGACAGATGGACAAAGCAAAGGTAAAGCCTGATGATATCCGGGGTATTCAGGACCTGCACAAGCTCCCTTTTACTACAAAGGAAGACCTCAGACTTAATTATCCTTTTGGAATGTTTACGGTCCCGCTTGAAGACATCGTGCGGGTTCATGCCTCATCCGGGACAACAGGCAAACCGACAGTCGTTGGCTACACAAGAAAAGATATTGACACCTGGGCTGAACTCATGGCGCGGGCGCTTGCGTCTGCCGGAACGCATAAAAACGACATGGTGCATAACGCGTACGGGTACGGTCTTTTTACCGGCGGCCTGGGAGCGCATTATGGTGCGGAGAAACTGGGCGCAACGGTAATCCCGATTTCAGGCGGCAATACAAAGAGACAGATTATGATCATGCAGGACTTTGGTTCGACAGTCCTTCTCTGTACACCCTCATATGCATTAAATCTGGCCGAGGTCATTTCAGAAATGGATATTGATCCGTCATCACTCAAGCTGAAAGTGGGAATATTCGGAGCAGAACCGTGGAGTGAAAACATGAAACAGGAAATTGAAAAAAAGCTTTCTCTGGATGCGATCGATATATACGGGCTGAGCGAGGTCATCGGCCCCGGTGTCTCCTGTGAATGTATAGAAGGAAAACAGGGACTTCATATTTACGAAGATCATTTTCTGGCAGAAATTATTAATCCGGAAACCGGTGAAGCGCTTCCGCACGGTGAAATGGGAGAACTCGTGTTTACCACGGTAACCAAGGAAGCCTTCCCTATTATCAGGTACAGAACAAAGGATTTGACGAAACTGATGACAGAGCCCTGCGCATGCGGTAGAACGTTCAACCGGATGCAGCGAATAACCGGCAGGACTGATGACATGCTCATCATCAGGGGCGTAAATATATTTCCGTCACAGGTAGAACATATTCTCATGAGTATTGATGAAGTCGAACCCCATTACCAGATTATCGTCGACAGGAGAGGCGCATTGGATGTTATGGACGTACAGGTGGAAGTACGTGAAACGACATTTTCAGATAAGATCAAGGAGCTGGAAAAAATAAAAACCCGGATCGAAAAAGAGATTAAGGACTATCTCGGCGTTTCGTGCAGTGTGAAGCTCGTTGAACCGAAGACGATTCAGAGGAGTGAAGGAAAGGCCAAAAGAGTAATCGACCAAAGGAAGATTTAAGGGGGGCAAACATGAAAGTCGAACAGCTATCAATATTTCTTGAAAATAAGTCTGGCCGGCTGGCTGACGTTACCGGCGTTCTTGCAGAGGCAGACATCAATATTCGGGCCCTTTCCCTGGCAGATACTACTGATTTTGGCATATTACGACTTATCGTTAATGATACTGAAAAGGCAAAGGCGGTTTTAAAGGATAACGGATTTACGGTCGGAAAAACCGAGGTCATTGCCGTTGAGGTACCGGACAGACCCGGAGGGCTTGCGGAAATTCTGAACGTTATTCAGAAAGAAGATATTAATGTTGAATATATGTATGCCTACGTTCAGAAAGGTGGGGACAAGGCCATTATCATCTTTCGCTTTGATGAACTTGAAAAGGCAATTACAACGTTACAAAGTGCCGGCATTGGCATATTAAAGGGAGCAGATGTTTACTCCCTCTAATCTGCTTATCTTAATAACCAAGCGTAAAAGGAGGCAGGAATGAAAAAGGTCGTTTCGGTAGTTCTTGGCGTATTTATGTTATTTGCGGCTTTTGGCTGCACAAAAAAGGAAGAAGTCGTCGTCAAAAAAGAACCAATCAAAGTCGGAGCAATACTCGCTGTAACAGGCCCAGCTTCGTTTTTAGGATCACCTGAAGCAAAGACTTTGGAAATGCTTGCTGAAGAGATTAATGCCAAGGGCGGTGTTGACGGTGCGCCGATTGAGCTGATTATTAAAGACTCTGTTGGAGACCCGGAAAAGGCTATCTCTTTTGCCAAACAGCTTATCGAGGAAGAAAAAGTCTTTGCCATTATCGGTCCATCGAGAAGCGGCGAGACCATGAAAATCAAGAATATCATGGAAGAGGCAAAGACAATTCTCCTGTCCTGCGCTGCTGCTGAAGTCATTGTAAATCCCGTGGCTAAGTACGTATTCAAAACTCCGCAGAAAGACAGCTTTGCCGTGAAGAAGATCTTCATGCAAATGAATAAGATGGGCATAAAGAAGATCGGCGTGGTAGTCGGTAATACCGGATTCGGCAAGGCCGGAAAAGAACAGATCGAAAAAATTGCCCCGGAATATGGCATAGAAATCCTCATCAGTGAAGTCTATGATAAAAAAGCCACTGATTTGACCGCAGTTGCAACAAAGCTCAAGGCAAAGAATGTTGAAGCAGTCATCAACTGGTCGATTGTCCCCGCTCAGTCAATCATTGTCAAGAACATGCGGCAGATTGGTATGGATGTTCCATTGTTCCAGAGTCACGGATTCGGAAATATCAAGTTTGTTGAAGCGGCAGGATCTGCTGCAGAAGGTATTATTTTCCCGGCCGGCAGGCTTCTCGTTGCTGATACCCTTCCAGCTAACCACGTTCAGAAAGCCGTTCTTACAAAATACAAAAATGACTATGAAACAAAATATCAGGAGCCTGTCAGCACATTCGGTGGTCATGCCTATGACGCACTGGTGATACTTGTTGAGGCTCTCAAGAAAGCTGGAACCGCTGACAAGGAAAAGGTCAGGGACGCCATTGAACAGTTACAGAATGTTGTCGGAACGGGTGGCGTTTTCAATTTCTCAGCTGAGGATCATAACGGCCTGGGTATCGATGCATTTGAAATGCTTACGGTAAAAGACGGGAAATTCGCCTTGTTAGAAGGATAACCGAAGTACGCATATAAGCTGATCTTGCTGGGGAGTATTCAGGCATTTTTCTGAATACTCCCCGCTCTTCTTTTTACTTTATGAGCTTAGAACTTCTATTCCAATATCTTTTTGCGGGTATTACCTATGGCGTAATCTATTCCATCGTTGCGATTGGATTCAACATTATATACAACACTACCGGCATCATAAATTTTGCACAGGGTGAGTTTGTAATGCTTGGCGGGATGACAGCAGTAACACTGAACGGGTTTGTGCCTCTGCCAGTTGCAATCGCCCTGGCTGTCATGATTACCATGATTGTTGGTGCGCTAATCGAAATTATTTTTATCCGCTGGATTGTTCATCCCACTGTGCTGAGAATGATAATCATAACCATCGGCGTGTCAATTCTCATTAGAGAGGTAGCACTTCATATCTGGGATGAAAAAGTCAGAGCATTACCGTATTTCACCGGCAACGAAATAACATCCATTTCTTTCAAGGGTGTCCACGTTTCACCTCAGGTGTTGTGGGCTATTGGTGTGTGTTCAATCATTGTAATTGCCCTCTACCTCTTTTTTAGCTCATCATCATTAGGCAGACAGATGCGAGCCTGTGCCGACAACCGCAATGCCGCGAGATTGTGCGGCATACATGCAAAAAATATGGTTACTCTTTCATTTGTGCTCAGTGCCGGTATTGGTGCGCTGGCAGGTTGTGTTGTCAGTCCGATTACCTATGTCCAGTACGACAGTGGAACCGGTCTGGCAATAAAAGGGTTTACGGTCGCTATCCTGGGAGGTCTGGGCAACAGTATGGCCGCAGTTGCAGCCGGGTTGTTATTAGGGATACTTGAGTCCTTCAGCATCTGGATAATGCCTACCGCATATAAAGACGCAATTGCCATATCCATACTGTTGATAATTCTCTTTGTGAAGCCAAGCGGTCTCTTTGGCAGCAAAGAGGCCTTCAGCTTAAAGGAATTTTGATGGATTACAAGCGATATTTCCAACCCTTTTTCCTGATTATTGTTTTAATTTCTATTCAGCTATTCACGTATTTTACTGATACCGGATATTATCTTACACAGCTCACCATGGCGGCGTATTATTCTCTGGTGATTATCGGGCTCTGTGTATTAATGGGATATGCCGGACAAATTTCACTTGGCCACGCCGGTTTTTTTGCCATTGGCGGGTATATCTCGGCATTGCTCACTACGTATAACCTTTTGCCTTATAAAGATCATATGATCATCTCTTTTTTTTCAAAGACAGGTCTGCTTGTCTTACGAGAAAATCTTTACGGGATAAAGATTCTCAATGTCCATCCGTGGTTGGCCTGCATAGGTGCAATTCTGTTCACTGTTCTCATCGCGTATATCATAGGAGGGCCTGTCCTGAAACTGAAAGGGCATTATCTGGCGATGGCAACACTTGGTTTCGGCATTATTGTCTTCAGAATAGTCCTCGGGACTGCCCTCTTTGGTGAAGCAGATGGTCTTTCCGATGTGCCGGCATTTACGCTGTTCCCGGGGGTCGAGGTCAGCGGTAATCTTACTATGAGAATTCAAAACTATTATATAGCCTACGGACTCGTTATTATCGGGCTGATCATCCTGATAAATCTCATCAATTCGCGTGTTGGGAGGGCTCTCAGATCTATTCATGGTGCCGAAGATGCATCTGATGCAATGGGTGTCGATACCGCTAAATATAAGTTACATACATTTGTGCTCAGTGCTGCATTTGCTGCTGTTGCCGGAGTTTTTTTGACGCATTATAATGGTGGAATCGGCCCTTCAGAGGCCTCTGTAATGAAATCGATCCGCTACGTCGCCATCGTTGCTGTAGGGGGCATGGCAAACCTGTGGGGTGCGCTCACAATGGGAATAGTCTTGAACTACCTTTCTTTACGCGGATACTTTGGGTCATTCGATGATGCTGTATTCGGAGTTATTCTGATAATAATCATGCTTTTCACCCCTGAAGGTCTTCTGAGATATCAGTTACTGTCACAGATCAAAAAAGTCTTTTCGAACAAAGAACCACGGACAATACATAATGAACATTCTTGAAATTAGAAATCTGAGCAAGAGCTTCGGCGGTCTCAAAGCAGTAAATAATGTAAGTTTTGCTGTCAAAAGGGAATCTATTAAGGCTGTGATTGGGCCTAATGGTGCAGGAAAAACGACTCTGTTCAATCTGATCTCCGGGTTCCTGCCCTGTGATTCCGGATCAGTATTGTTTAACGATCGCCCGGTACATGGACTGAAACCCTTTCAGATAACTCAAAGAGGTGTTTCCCGTACTTTTCAGCACGTAAAGCTCTTTCCAAAGATGACCGCTCTTGAGAATGTGATGATCGGCAGACACACGCACAGCAAGGCTGAATTTATCGCAGGTATGCTGAATCTTCCCTGGACATGGAAAGAAGAGAGAGAGATCAGAAATACATCGATGGAACTCATGAGCTTTTTAGGCATATCGTCATTAGCTGATTATGAAGCCACAAGTTTGCCCTATGGGCAGCAGCGTATCGTTGAACTGGCGCGTGCCCTCGCCTGCGAGCCTCATCTGCTCCTTCTCGATGAGCCCGCGGCAGGCCTGAACATGCGGGAGACAGCAGAAATATCACAGCTTATTACAAAAATAAAAGACAGAGGAATAACCGTCCTTATTGTCGAGCACGACATGTCACTGGTCATGAATATTTCAGATGAGGTTGTCGTTTTAAGCTACGGCCAGAAGATTGCAGATGAAATGCCGCTTGCTGTTCAGAAAAACGAAGAAGTTATCCGTGTATATCTCGGCGAGGAAGATGCTTAAGATCAGAAATCTTGAAAATGGGTATGGTAAGCTGAAAGTTTTAAGAAGAATTTCTATGCATGTTTCTCCGGGTGAAATTGTTACGATAATTGGTGCGAATGGAGCAGGGAAAACAACCCTGCTTAATACCATTTCAGGGCTCTTGCGGATCAAGTCGGGAGAGATCGTTTTTGACAAACGGGAAATAACGCGGCTCTCCCCTGAAAAAATAGTTCTGATGGGTTGTTCACTTGTTCCGGAAGGAAGGCAGTTATTTGCCACAATGTCGGTGAAAGAAAATCTCCTGTTAGGGGGGCATGTCCAGTTTAAAAGAAATAAGAAAGAGAGCGTACATGAAGAACTTGGGCATATTTATGGCATGTTTCCGATACTGAAGGAAAGAAAGCATCAACTTGCAGGCACACTATCGGGAGGTGAGCAACAGATGCTGGCAATCGGCAGAGCTCTTATGGCCCGGCCGAAACTTATTATGATGGATGAACCGTCAATGGGGCTGGCTCCATTGATCGTAAAGAACATATTTGCCGTTATCCTCAAACTGAGGGAAGAAGGGAATACCGTGCTGCTCGTTGAACAGAATGCAAAGGCCGCACTCGGCATTGCAGACAGGGGATATGTCCTGGAAACAGGAAGAATAAAACTGCAGGGGCCATCCGAAGACCTGCTCTCGAACAGGGATGTTCAGAGGGCCTATCTCGGAAGAGACCTCAACGGAGAGAACTGAAAGTCTGGAGGGAGTTATGTACTGGGAACAGGATAAAGAATGTATGGACAGGGAAGACCTTGAGCAGGTGCAGCTTGAAAGGCTTGAATCAACCTTGACGCGTGTTCAGATGAACGTACCCTTCTATCGAAAGAAGTTCGATGATCTGGAAATCGATACTGATACGATACGTTCCCTGGATGATCTTCAGAGATTACCTTTTACAACAAAAGACGATTTGAGAAATAACTATCCGTATGGCATGTTTGCCGTGCCCCTGCGGGAAGTAGTGAGGGTTCACGCGTCGTCCGGCACGACAGGTATGGCAACCGTGGTCGGCTATACCAAGAATGACATTAAAACATGGTCAAATCTGGTAGCGCGTGTTCTTACCTCCGGAGGCGTTACCAAGGATGATATTATTCAGATCGCCTTTGGCTATGGGTTCTTTACCGGAGGATTTGGCCTTCACTATGGCGCCGAACGAATCGGTGCATCTGTTATTCCGATTTCGAGTGGTAATA
>JBFGJU010000103.1:0-7037 GCA_041577035.1 Thermodesulfovibrionales bacterium
ACACGATGCCTTGCCAAACCCAATCAGGACGAGCTTCTTAAAAAGCCCTTTCGTATAGGAGGTTCTTACATGGGTGGTGTAGGGTTTAACCGATTCGCGGGGATCTACAGCGCTAATGGCTGCGTGAAAGACATTTCTGAATACGGTATTATGTGAAATCCTCCCCATTGCTCAATTATACTATAGTTCTATTCTTTTTCTTGACCAGCACACGGGAAGCATATATACTTTAAGTAATCCTTACTTTATTTTTTCTTGACCATAACCGTAGGGGGGGGGAAAATGTCGGATTTTTTTCAAACCGGTATTGTAGCCACGTTTCACAGACTCGGTCGAAGTAATCTTGAAAAAATCGAGGCTGAATTAACGTGGTATGCCAATGAAAGACCGATTGCTTTGGTCCTTCCTTCTCTTTATGCCGAGATAGAAGGTGATGCATTAAAGGGGATAATCAGAAAATTAAAGGAAGTAAAATATATAAAGGAAATAGTCGTTACGCTTGGCCCGGCTTCCGAAGCAGAATTCAATCGGGCAAGACATTTCTTTTCCGATTTACCCCATGAAGTAAAAATTGTCTGGAATACAGGGAGGCGGGTTACCGATGTATATAATGAAATAGAATCCGCCGATCTGCCGACCGGTGAGCATGGTAAGGGCAGGTCAGCATGGATGGCCTACGGATATATCCTGTCTCAGCAGCGCTTCCATGGTATCGCGCTGCATGATTGCGATATTCTGACATATAGTAGAGATATGCTGGCACGATTATGTTATCCGGTGGTCAACCCGAATCTTGATTATGATTTTTGTAAGGGATATTACAACAGGGTAACCGATAAAATGCATGGAAGAGTGACGAGGCTGCTCGTGACCCCCCTCATAAGAGCGCTGCAAAAAATTATCGGACACCATCCTTTATTACTCTTTTTTGACAGTTTCAGGTATCCTCTTGCCGGTGAATTCGCAATGGATGTTGATTTGGCTCGGGTGAATAGAATACCGGGTGACTGGGGTTTGGAGGTTGGCGTGCTTGCAGAAGTATACAGGAATACTGCCATAAGAAGGGTGTGTCAGGTTGACATCGCAGAGAATTACGAGCATAAACATCAGGAGTTATCACCTGATGATGCTTCTCAGGGCCTGTACAAGATGTGTGTAGACATTTCCAAATCCATTTTCCGGACACTTGCTTCAGAGGGAATTGTTTTTCCTGCGGGATTCTTCAAAACATTGTTTGCGACGTATGTCAGTACTGCGCATGATCTCCTCAAAAGGTATGAAGATGACGCTGCGATTAACGGACTGCTCTTTGACAGGCATGATGAAACACTTGCGATCGAGACTTTTACCAATGGCATTAAAAAAGCAGCTGAGATCATTATGGAAGATCCCCTGGGAGTTCCATTGATCGCCAGTTGGGATCGGGTCACATCTGCTATTCCAGACATACTTAATAAAATACGTACTGCTGTTGAAGAAGATAATAAATAATGAATTTCGGCTATACATCCATATTTTACAGCAAAACACCTTTGATGAGCTTTTACAGCGCTTATGGTGAGTGTGCCGCGGGTAAATGGAAATAATGGCTTGGTGACGTTGCATGACGGACTTAAGAGGATATATGAAATGCCATGTATCATCTAACATTCTATTTTCGAGAAAGGAGGAAACAGTACAATGAGTTTTTGGAATGGTGTTAAAAAAGACCTGCAGAAAGGGTGGCATGAGGGTGTTGAAGCCTTTAAGGAAGGCGCGGTTGTAGTAAGAGAAAAGGCGGAGGAATTGACCGATGAGGGCAAAAGGCGATACGCAGTGCATGAGATTAAAACAAAGGTTCAGAAGGAGATCGCTGATCTTGGCGGCAAGGTATATGAGCTCAGTTCGAAAACGGGAAATCCACTTGCCGACAAGAAGGTGCAGACCATCATAGCCCGTGTAAATAAACTTGAATCCGATTTGAAGAAGCTTGAAAGAAAAGCAAAGACAACACCCAAGAAGAAAACCCCCAAAAAGACAACAAAGAAGAAGACGGTGCGTCGTATCGTTAAGACAAAATAATCATAGACGTATAGTATTCTGTTTGTGAACGCGAGCTTTCTGGAGGGTGAAAATGAAAATTATTCTGGCTGTTTGTATAATGACGGCGGCTTTGGCAGGGGCAGGATATTATGGCCTGCCCCTCCTAATCGAAAGAGAAACAATGACACTGCAGACAGAAATGCTGGAGGTGCAGGAAAGAGTCGGAACAGTTGAACGTTATATGCAGGACGAAAAAGAGGCGCGCGAAAAGGCGCAATTTCCTCCTGATGCTGATGTGACGAGTATCATTAAAGGTCTCAATGATGTTTCAGTAAAGATTGGTGCGATGGATACTGCATTTCAGGAAAGCGTCGGCAAAACAGAAGAGTCATTCAACCAGATGAAAACGGCAACAGATGAGGCATTCAGGGAAAATTCTGATGCGATCGCCGCATTGAGAGCTGATATCCAGGCAGAGGTGCAGAAGCTGATGCTCGATAAAGCAATAACAGATATCAGGACACATATTTTAAAAGTAAAAGTGGAACTGGCTGCACAGAATGTTGGAAGTGCGAAAACAGAAATGGATCGGATTATTGAAACGCTGAAACATGCGGGCGAATTTACGGGAGAAGAAAAAGAGGGGGTACTTAAAGAGTTGATGGATTCCATAAAGAAAATTAGGACAGAAGTTGATCAGGACCTGCCTGTTGCAGTGAACAGGATCGATCTGCTATGGCATGAGTTGAATACGTTGCGCGGGAAAGACTAATGTCTTACAGCAGTTTGTCTGCGATAGCGGATATAATGCCGTTTCGTGACGTGTTGTAAGAAGGGGATGTATAAAAGAAGGAGGACTGTTCGGGAAAGGTTATTGTATCCACAAATAGTCTGTATGAATCCATCCGATATGATCCCATTCATCCTTTACCCGTACCCATTTCCCTTTCTTCTTGAGAACACGGAACGAGGAATATTGGGCGGCTGGGCTTAAGGAACTTATGGAATAATTTGTTCCGGGCCCTTTTCTCACATTTACACTTGCCTTTTTGACTACGGCGCACTTAAAGGACGTGGTTATCAGTTTTTTGTGTATCCAGTTAATGTCTCCGTCAACGTCTTTTACTGCAAACCAGTCACCGGATATGGAAGTGCCTACTTTAAAGAACGGCATATATTTATATACCTCCCATGCTTTCTCATAACTGGTTCCGGGTCCGGTCCTTAAATTCGCTTTATTAATTTTTACGCACAAGGGATATGCCTGCGCAGACCATAATAATGATATCGCAATGAAGAACAACACAGAGATGATCTTTTTCATAGCCAGTTTACCCGGTTCATATCAGTCATTCTATTTAATGCAGCAATAAAAAACAGATTTATTCTTTCTTATTATACAGCTTTGAGATTATATGTCAAACCGGATTATGATCAGGAATACAGAACTGGGGTAAGTTGCCTCGGGGAAATGATATCCGTTCATATCAGATGGTGAGAATGGCATGCAAAGAACGAGACGAACAAGCCGTGATAAAGTTGACTATGGGAAAATTAAGCTATACAATAGAAAAAATAAAATATACTGAGGATATATGGGAAGACTGATTATAGTTATATTTTTTAGCGGGTTTGTTCTTCTTACCGTTAACAGTATTAATAGTTCTAACATACGGAGTCCGATTACATTGCAAGCGGCATCAGATGCAACTGATCTCTATCATGAACTTATCGGCACGATCAAAAAAGGACAAACCTTTTTTGATATCTTCAGGCACTATGGGATTGACATGTCTGATCTTGCACAATTACAGAAAGCGTCTGCTGATGTTTATCCATTACGTAATGTCTATCCAGGAAATCAGTATAAGATACGCGTGGACCCGGCTGACCGTGTGCGATCATTGGTGTACGGGATCAATGACGATACGACACTGCGGATTACCAGGACTGCTACGGGGTTCCTTGCAGAAAAGATCTCTGTCCAGTATGAAAGGGAAATCCATTATGTTGGAGGCGCGATAAGAGATAATCTTGTTAATGCCATAGGAGCTGGTAAGGACAATACTCTTCTGGCTCTAAATCTTTCTGATATCTTTGCATGGGACATCGACTTTTCAACTGACCTGCGAAAAGGCGATGAGTTTAGAATTATTGTTGAGGGTCTCTATAAAGACGGCCAATTCAGAAAATATGGAGATATTCTATCTGCTACATTCAAAAACAATGGCAAGGACTATGCTGCCTATAAATTTGAACATGACACGGAAGCTGATTACTATGATCCTGACGGCAATTCATTACGAAAAGCCTTTCTCAAGGCGCCATTGAATTTCAGACGTATCAGTTCAAGTTTTACTTCGCGGCGGCTTCACCCTATTCTCAAGATTTACAGGCCACATCACGGAATTGATTATTCCGCACCGAAAGGTACACTGGTATCTGTTGTGGGAGATGGGACAGTCACCTTCTCAGGATATAAAGGACAGTATGGAAAACTGGTTATTGTCAGACACCCGAACGGATATAGAACCTATTACGGACATCTTTCCCGGATCAAAAAAAATGCCAGAAGAGGCTCCAAGGTTAAACAGGGCGATATCATAGGTTCTGTGGGTTCTACAGGACTTGCAACCGGCCCGCATCTTCACTTTGAAATGAGGCGCAATAATAAACCAGTCAATCCTCGCACGATAAAAATGCCCAGAGGCAAGCCGGTTCCGAGAAAGCTGATGAGTTCGTTTCAGAATGTTAAGTCTGAAATGGATTCACACCTCGCCATGATAAAACTTCCTGTATATGCGTTAGCTCAATGAGACTATCAGCAGAGGATCTGGATATATACAAACAGTCAGGGTGGCGCAGTGGCCCCAAAAAATAAATCGTTTATATTTACCCAGTGCGTTAATATCCTTAAGGCTACCGGGAAAAAAGCTGCAGATATACATGAGCTCCGAGCCATCATTGCGGACATTTCAGAGGAATCCATATTTCATCATACCTGCCAATATTTTTTAAAAGAGCATGTGCTTGAATATACAAACGACTTTGCTCATTGGGCAGGAGAAAGTCTTGAAGAAAGCTCAATGGCGGAACACCTTTCAAGTATCGACCCTTATGAATACCGGAATATGCCGGGATTAAGAAATGAGCTGCTGCGCGTTATCGATGATTATACGAAGAAATTCCCGGAGCCGAGAAGGGCGATTCCGGGCGACGAGTTCTATTTTAACGAGACGATAACTCTGACATTTCCGGTTGGTATTCGGGCGCAAAATCTTGCTGAATTTCTGCTCGGTATTCGATTCATTGATGCTCAGTCAATCTACTATCACTTTTATGAAGCACGAATGCGTCTTCGAAACGGCGTAGATGACTTTTCTTTGTGGATGGAACAGGTCCTTGGGAAAAAAGAGCTTGCTGAAAGAATCAGGGCTATTGACCCCTTTATGCATCATATTGAAGGTATCAGAGAGTTCATTGTTACTGCTGTTGAGAAAGAAGTTAAAAACGAGATGGAGGTCATCCATTAATGATCAGCGAATATTTTGGCGTAGCTCCCAAGGGAGATCTCCTGCTCATTCAAAAGCTGAGCGAAAAATTCAGGAGCAGATCACTTGTTCATATTAACTCAACTCGCGAGGGCGGAGGTGTTGCTGAAATATTGTACAGAATGATCCCGATCATACATGAACTTGGGATTGATGTTAGGTGGGAAGTTATTGAGGGTGATGAACGATTTTATGATATTACAAAAAAGATTCATAATGCACTTCAGGGCAACCCGGAAAAAATCTCAAAGCAGATGTGGGATCATCACTATGAGGTGAATCAACAGAATGTCGGCAGACTCAATCTGGATTCAGATGCGGTGTTTATACATGATCCCCAGCCTTCGCCGTTAATAAAATTCAAAAAAAAAGGCACATGGATCTGGCGGTGTCATATCGATGTATCCAACCCAATCCACGAAATATGCAATTATCTCAAGAAATACTGCAAAAAATATGACGCTGCGATTTTTTCGGTCGCACAGTTTGCTCAGGAAATGCCTATCGCGGAATTCATTATTCCGCCTTCCATAGACCCGTTCAGTGAAAAAAACCGTGAGCTCGCCGATGAAGAGATAAAAGAGACGGTAGAAAGACTGGAAATACCCACTGACAGGCCGATTATTCTGCAGGTATCCAGGTTCGATCGGTTTAAGGATCCTATCGGTGTTATCGAGGCATACAGGACTGTTAAGAAATATAATGACTGCATTTTAATTCTTGCTGGAAGCCCCGCTACAGATGATCCGGAGGGCAAAGAGGTCTTGGAGGAAGTAAGACAATACGCTGCCGGTGACTCTGATATTAAAGTGTTACTTCTGCCACCGTTCAGTGATAAAGACATTAATGCCCTCCAGCGCATTGCAACGGTTGTTGTCCAAAAATCATTAAAAGAAGGCTTTGGGTTAACTGTTTCCGAGGCCATGTGGAAGGGAAAGCCTGTCCTGGGTGGAGCTGTTGGCGGAATACCACTGCAGATTATTCACGGGATTACGGGATTTCTTGTCTATTCGGTGGAAGGTGCTGCATTCAGAATGAGGCAGTTCCTCAACAACCCGGGTATGGCTGTCAGAATGGGAGAAAAGGGCAGGGACTACATAAGACAGAACTTTCTCATAACACGACAAATCAGGGATTACCTGTCAGTCTGGTATGCCCTCGAAAACAAGAGCAAAAGCATTTTAGAACTATAGTATGTTACCAGTCAGCGACCACTGAAGGAAGCAACATACCATTTGTTTACGGTAACTGACAGGGTTCTTCAGGTGATCGACATACGTATCGCACGATTACATTTAAAGATCGTCGCGTTCTTTCATTCTCTGGTGATTCAGCCGACTTGGCTGCAGAGTCTTTCATATAACATATTAATATATAAGGACAATACCGTGATTATATCTATGACGCACCGTTTTCTGAGTACCCGCGAAACGTAAGCGGCAGTCCCTTTCCATACCAGATATC
>JBFGJU010000104.1:0-6944 GCA_041577035.1 Thermodesulfovibrionales bacterium
CGGGCGTATATACGAAAGAAATAGCAGAGACAAAGATTGCCATTGTCCATGAACTGTCCACGCAGCACGGGTTTCCGCTCAAATGTGATATGGAGCTGGAATAATGATCAGCAAAGAACTTGAATTAACCATACAGGCTACTATGAAAGATGCGGAAGCGCATCGCCATGAATATCTCACGGTTGAACATATCCTTTTTGCACTGCTGCATGATGACTGGGGTATTGAGATTCTCACGAATTGCGGCTGCAATGTAACGAAATTGAAGTCCATGGTGGAAAACTTCTTTGAAAAAGAGATTCCAAAACTTCCCAAAGACTCAAAGAGTTTTCCCCAGCCAACCATAGCGTTTACCCGTGTCATCAGGACTGCTGTGAGTCATATTCAGTCAGCTGAAAAAAAAGAAGCTGATGCTGGTGATATGTTATCCGCTGTCTTTCTTGAAGATGATTCGCATGCAGTGCATTTCCTGGAATCAGAGGGTTTAACCCGCCTTGATATACTGAATTACATTTCTCATCGCATTGTAAAGGAAGGCGTTGATTCTCCGGGTGATCCACAGACGCTTGCTGATGAGACAGGGCTTACCAGAAAACCGCAGAAGAAAGATGCCTTGAGAACATTTACTGTCGATCTGATTGAGAAGGCTGCTGAAGGCGGGATTGATCCGCTTGTCGGTCGCGAACGGGAGTTGAAGAGAACGATTCAGGTGCTCTGCAGGAGAAGAAAGAATAATGTGGTTTTTGTGGGAGAACCCGGTGTCGGAAAGACCGCTATTGTGGAAGGTCTTGCCCTGAAAATTTATAACGGTGAAGTTCCCAAGACACTGAAACATGCACGCATATTCCTGCTCGACATGGGAGGGATGCTTGCTGGCACAAAATACCGGGGAGATTTCGAGGCACGCCTGAAGTCGATCATGCAGGGACTTGAGGCGATTCCCGACGCAATTCTGTTTATCGATGAAATTCATACCGTGGTGGGAGCAGGAGCAACGAGTGGCGGTTCCATGGATGCGTCGAATATTCTTAAGCCGATTTTAAATGCAGGCAAAATGAGATGTATCGGAGCGAGCACCTATGAGGAATACAAGAATTATTTCGAAAAGGACAGGGCGCTTTCCAGGCGTTTCCAGAAAATTGAGATACAGGAACCGGACGAAAAGGAGACCATACATATCCTGAAAGGGCTGAAGTCATATTATGAAGACTATCATGGCGTTAAGTACACGGAACCTGCTTTGCGGTCAGCTACGGAGCTTTCGGCAAAATATATCAATGATAAATATCTTCCCGACAAAGCGATTGATGTAATTGATGAGGCAGGTGCGCTGCTAAAGCTTTCCCCTTCGTTTGAGCGTAAAAAAACAGTCGGGCAGGCTGAAGTGGAGGCGGTCGTGGCAAAGATCGCCAAGATACCGGAACGTACGGTCTCTACATCGGATATGGAACGACTGAAGACGCTTGAACATGACCTGAAGCGGGTCGTCTTCGGACAGGATGACGCGATTCATTCACTCGTTTCATCCATAAAGAGAACCCGCGCCGGACTTGGTTCTCCTGAGAGACCGATCGGTTCTTTTCTTTTTACCGGGCCGACCGGTGTTGGAAAAACCGAGGTTTCAAAACAGCTCGCATCAGTGCTCGGCATCGAATTTATCCGCTTTGACATGAGTGAATATATGGAAAAACACACGGTCGCCAGACTTATCGGGGCGCCGCCCGGGTATGTCGGTTTTGATCAGGGAGGTCTTTTGACCGACGCGATACGGAAGTATCCGTATAGTGTCCTCTTGATGGACGAGATTGAAAAGGCGCATCCTGATATATTCAGCATTCTCCTTCAGGTGATGGATTCTGCCACATTAACTGATAACAACGGCAAAAAGGCTGATTTTCGTAATGTTATACTCATTATGACTTCGAATGCGGGGTCAGCTGATATGAGCAAAGACGTTATAGGGTTTGGTGACAGAAGCAAAGATACACAGTCAAAGGGCAAGGACGCGATTAAGAAGCTATTCAGCCCCGAATTCCGGAATCGTCTTGACGCTACTATTCACTTTAATGCCTTAACAGCAGAGATCATGAAAAGAGTTGTGGGGAAATTTATCCACGAGCTTCAGGCGCAATTAAGACAAAAGAAAGTTACGGTCATTATCTCTGAAAACGCGCAAACATGGCTGTCTGAAAAAGGATATGACCCGCAGTATGGAGCGAGGCCTCTTGGAAGGCTGATCCAGACGGAAATAAAGGATGTCCTCTCCGAGCAGGTCCTGTTCGGAGAGTTGCATAAGGGTGGTACGGTCCACGTTGATCTGAAAGACAGCCGACTGGCCTTTTCGTATTCCAGAACATAGTTGTTCCCTCCATGCCTGTTTACCGAATACCTGAAGAACATATCTTTCCCCCGCCCGACCATGCAGAAGCTGACGGTCTGCTTGCCGTAGGCGGGGATCTCAGTGAAGACCGTCTCCTTCTCGCATACACTGCGGGAATCTTTCCCTGGTATTCAGAGGGCTCGCCTATTTTGTGGTGGTCCCCTGATCCGCGACTCGTGCTTATTCCGGATGAACTGAAAGTATCCCGAAGCCTCAGGCAGAAGCTAAAAAAGGATGTTTTTACCATTACCGTGGATACGGCTTTTGAATCGGTTATCACTCATTGTGCGACGGTTCAAAGACGAGAAAATAACGGAACCTGGATTACCGATGACATGCTCTCTGCTTACACCAAGCTTCACAAAAGCGGATATGCGCATTCAATTGAGGCATGGCATGGTAGAGAGCTGGCCGGCGGACTTTACGGTATTTCGCTTGGTACGGCATTTTTCGGAGAGTCCATGTTCGCTATCAGGAGTGATGCGTCAAAGGTTTCTTTTGTCCGGCTCGTTCAACAGCTCCAGTCATGGCAATTCACCCTTGTTGACTGCCAGATCACAACGGCACATCTCGTCCGTTTCGGAGCAAAGGAAATAACGAGAAGCGACTTTCTACACCGACTGCGGCAGGCACTTGAACAGCCGACAAAAAAAGGGAAATGGAGATTCGACACTTGGCCTGAGAAAAGATGAAATCAGTTTTTTCCTGAACAGGTTCCCTGAATCAAATGCCGTTCTTCGATTATTCTGCGAAAACGTGGTAGATAGACGAGATTAAACACAGACTCCTTGTCCGGGAAGAGCGCGAGAGCGGCCCTTTTGGCATGCTCAGTTACTGAAATGGACTCCTGAATGCTCAGGTCCGACTGCATGAGTATAGATTGCGTACGATCAACAATAATTCGCAAACGTCTCATCTTTCTTTCTTCTTCCCTCAGCAGTCCATCATCCATAGGGCGCATCCCTGTTTATTATACCATTGCTGTCTTCATGGATAAACCCGTATCATACCGTAAGGTGCCTACCTACGGTAGTCAGGCCGGCCTCAGAGCTTTCCCTGATATGGGGTAAACATTTCGTATGATTGTGCCGTGAGATCTATAATAAAAGTATGACAGAAAACAAAGACAGCAGCACGAGGGTAATCAGAAGAAGTGCTCCCTGCGTCTATTTCAGCGACGGCAGGATTTCAGAGATGGAATATCTGTTTATAGGAAAGAATATTGCGGAGACCTATCACCGGTATCTGTCAAAGGGTTATCGGCGTATCGGTAATCTCATATACAGAAATGTGTGCAGGGAATGTTCCTCATGCAGGCCGCTCAGGATTACCCGTGAACAGTTTATGATCAGCAGAAGTCAGAAACGAACCATGAAAAAAAACGAGGATATCAGGATTGAAGTGCGTACCCCGGCTATCATTACTCCGGAAAAAAGCAGGCTCTACGAAAAATATATCTGTTCCAAACATGGCGATCCCGCACATGAAGAGCAGTCTCATCATGACGATACCCTTGCATTGATACATTATGGCTACCCGGAAACCATAGAAGTGGATTGCCTGTTGAAAAACAGGTTGATAGGGGTAGGGATTGTTGATGTGGCCAAGAATGCCTTGTCATCAAATTATTTTTACTATGATACTGACTATCTGGAACGGAGACCCGGCATATTCAGCATCCTGCAGGAAATTTACGTAGCGCAGGTGTTACGCAAAAAATATTATTATCTCGGTTTTTATATTGAGGAAAATCCAAGGATGTCATACAAAAAGTTCTTCAGGCCGAATCAGATACTCGTAAAAGGCAGATGGCGGGATTTTCTGTGAGGGATAGGTCCTGATCCCTTTTGATGAAAAAGAAAGGGCAGGGTGATCACCCTGCCCCTTGAACACACTATTCCAAAATGAACTTAGAACAATCCACTCACCTTTCCGGTCTTCACATCCACATCGACTCTTCTGAAGGCAGGATTTGAGCTTGTTCCGGGCATGAGACTGATGGTACCCGCGCACGGGCAGAGAAACTTTGCTCCGGAGTAGATGAGAACGTCCCTGATAGGAAGGGTCCATCCTTTGGGCACGCCCTTAAGGGTCGGATCATGGGTGAGGCTCAAATGGGTCTTGACCATCATGGTGGCAAAGTCTGCGTACAGCGGATCTTCTTCAAGCATCCTGGCCTTTGCTTCAGCTTCAGGCAGCCACGAGACGCCATCCGCACCATACACTTCCTTGGCAATGATCGATACGCGATCACGGAGCTTCATTTCAAGAGGGTAGAGGAAATGAAAGTCATTTTTGTCATTACATGCATCGATGACCGCATCCGCGAATTCGAGTGCGCCATCGCCGCCTTTGAGCCAATGCTGGGATTCAGCACAGCGGGCGCCTGCGGCTTCGGCCGCTTTTTTAACAACGGCTACTTCAGCGTCAGTATCAGTATAGAAGCGGTTGACGCAGACAACGGGGTTTATTCCTGATTTCCTGATGACGTTTATCATGTGAACCATGTTTTCACAGCCCTTTTCGACCAGTGCAATGTTCTCTTTTGTATATTCTTCGGGTAAAGGCTTGCCAGCGACAACCTTGGGTCCTCCGCCATGCATTTTCAGGGCGCGAATCGTGGAGGTGAGTACTGACACATGAGGTTTTAGACCACTGAAGCGGCTTTTGACATTCCAGAATTTTTCAAAGCCAATGTCCGCAGCAAAACCGGACTCAGTTACATGGTAATCAAATACTTTCAGGCCGACACGGTCGGCAATAATGGATGACTGGCCCACAGCTATATTGGCAAATGGCCCCGCGTGGACAAAGCACGGGTTGTATTCAGCAGTACACATAAGGGTGGGGTTTATGGTGTTGCGCATGAAGGCGGTCATGGCGTTGCCGACTTCGAGATCACCCGTGGTGACCGGTTTACCGCTTTTGTCAAAGGCAACGGTTATCTTGTTAAGGCGGTCTTTCAGATCTGCAAGGTCATTGGCAACAGAAAGGATCGCCATGCACTCGGAACCAACAGCAATGCCGAATTTGGATTGCATCATAAATCCGTCCATTCTGCCGCCAATTCCTATGATGATATTGCGGAGTGACTGCGCGCAGAAGTCCATGATCCATCCCATTTCTACCCGGGTGGGATCAATGTTGAGTCTCCTCATTTTTGTGAGGCGGTCTAACTGCTCGTCAGTATAGTTCCGCTCGTGCTGCATCCTGGCTGTCAACGCTACCATGGCCAGGTTGTGGGCGTTCATGATGTCGTTTATATCACCGGTGAGACCCAGTGAGAATTCGGTCATGGGGATAAGGAGGGAATTGCCTCCGCCTGCTGCCGTTCCTTTCACATTCATGGTGGGTCCGCCGGACGGCTGCCGCAGCGCTCCGCCAACATTCACACCACGCTTGCCAAGCCCCTCCATCAAACCGCATGACGTGGTACTTTTGCCTTCGCCCAGAGGGGTTGGGGTGATGGCGGTTACCTCGATATACTTTCCGTCGGGCCTGTCCTTAAGGCGATCGATGACTTTCAGAAAGTCGATCTTGGAGAGTCGACCCATAGGCAACATCTCGTTCTTTTCCAGTCCGAGCTTATCGCGCCACTCCTCAGGGGTGGGCATATTCTTTTCTGCTTCTTCGGAAATCTGCCAGTCAGCTAGTTTCGTTGCATCATACGGCATATCAATTCCTCCTTTTTATATAATGAGCTGTGAATGAGTCAGCAGCCTTACGATAACTTTACGAATCGGTCATTCATGTTTCCGTAATTTATGGGTGATCGTGCAGTCACATATATGTTCTTCTTCGTTGAAAACTTTAAACAGATGCTGGTTTTTCAGTCTTTCTTGTATGGCTTCCCCCTTTTTTCATGTTTTTTTTCCCCTTGGCGGGTTCAATCCTTACTGCGCAGACTTTCAGCTCAGGTATCTTACAAATAGGATCAAGTGCCGGATTCGTTAATATATTAGCAGCCGCCTCTTTATAATGGAAAGGAATAAAAACAATACCTTTGGAAGGTCTTTCCGATATGAGGGCCCGAACGAGAATCTCTCCCCTTCTTGATGAAACTTTCATCATTTGTTCATTTTCAATTTTCATTTTTTTTGCGTCATCCGGATTAATTTCGATGTATGCATGGGGAGCAACCTGATCAAGCTCAGACACTCTTCGTGTCATAGATCCTGTGTGATAATGGAACAACTGACGTCCCGTAGTAAGAACGAATGGGTATTGCTTGTCCGGAAGCTCCTTTGACTGTTCATAATGCACTGCTGAAAAGAGGGCTTTGCCGCGGGGGAATCCCTGCTTGAAGAGGTACGGAGTGCCCGGATGATCAGGCTCGGGGCACGGCCACTGGATGCCACGGGAGTCGATCCGTGCGTAGGAAATACCGGCAACAGCCGGCCATATACTGCATATTTCCCGGAAAACATCTTCTGCTGACTGATCATTCATGTCATATCCCATGCGCCTGGACAATTCAAGCAATACAGTATGATCTTCGCGCGCATCACCCGGAGGAGTTACCGCCTGCGTGACCCTTTGCAGCCTTCTTTCTGTGTTCGTGAAG
>JBFGJU010000105.1:0-6940 GCA_041577035.1 Thermodesulfovibrionales bacterium
CCTGAAGCTTTTCGCACAGCTCGAAAGCCCAGTTTATATTAGTCCCGATCGTCTCAACCTCAAGGTATACCTCGCGTGCATTCGGGTAAGTTCCTGCGATATCCTTAATTTCTTCGGCAATGGATTCAGGGGATCTGAAACGGACATAGGTTCCGGACGCAAGCTTTCGCAAGGCATGATTACTACAGTAAGTGCATCTGTAAGGACAGCCCCGCCCGAGCAGTACTGGATAAAGGGCTTCACGCGGCTCTTCAGTCCATTCCTTCCACATCTCCCTGTCGGGAAAAGGAAGGCTGTCAAGTTCGGTCAGGAACGGTCGTGTCTTATTTCTCTCTATTTTTGAATCGTTCATAAACCACATATTAGATATGCCGGACAGGGACTTACTTCGTTCCAGCTTGGTGATAAGTTCTAGTGCAGGGTACTCGCCTTCACCTACACAGAGGGCATTAAAGCTGTCGCGTATGCTTTCTTCGGGATTCAGCGATACGTGTGGCCCACCGATCACCAGGTAGATATGCGGAAATCGTTTCTTTACATATCCTGCAATTAAGGAAATGAACAGGTATTCTGTAGCAACCGCGGTAAAGCATATTACATGAGGGGTGAATTCTTTAATGACAGTTTCGATAGTGGTTTCATTGCGTCTTCCAAGAATCTTCCCAAGAACGACAAGACGTGTCTGATGCCCGTGCTTTTTCAGAAGGGACGAAAGGTAAGAAATACCGAACTGCATCTGTGCGGGAGACCTCAACGGCTTCTCCGGCGAATTGATGTCGTTTAGTGAATAGACAAAAAGAATCCTCAAATTAATCCCTGTTTTCAGTTTTGAGGGTTCGTGCTGGCACGCCCCCGACAACTGAGTCATTTTCAACGTTTTTTGTTACCACACTATTAGCACCGACTATCGAGCCTTTCCCTATTGAGACGCCTCCGACAACAGTCACATGTGAGCCGAGCCATGAACCCCTGCCGATTTTAATCGGTGCATACTTAGGGGTGCCCCATCGGTATGAGCCTTCTTTTTTCTCGTGCTGTCCGGATACCAGGACATTGAATGGCCCAAGGAGTGCCTCATCTTCCAGTTCAATTATCCTCCATGCGATTATCAGGCTGTAGTACCCTATGTAAACATCATTACCGATTACTATCTGAGAAGGGTTGTAGAAGTTCACATGTCTTCCCAATCTTAAATTCTTCCCGCATTTTTTAAGAAAGAATGATGCCAGAAATCCCCTCAATTTTAGAAATACAGTATTATGAGGTAGCCAGTTCGTTAGTAACAGGACAAAATGAAGTGGGAGATCATATCTGATGTTCCTGATTATTTTATCGAGTATTTGCATTGCAGTACCTCTCCAAATTATTGATGATTTCTCCGGTCCTTTTTTGCAGGGTGTTCTCCCCCGCGAGTTTTCGACCGTCCCTTATAAGTTTTTGGCGCAGGTGGGGATTTTCAATTAATTGTTCAACTGCATCTGCAATTGCTGAGGGATCTCTCGGCGGTATCAATATGCCTTCTTCCAGATTTTTTACATATGCTGAGATTGAGCCAACACGCGTCGCTATTACGGGAACACTGTGTGCCATAGCCTCCCAAATAGATCGGGGAAACCCTTCAGCATACGAGGGCATTATGTAGATATCTGCTTTCTTATAGTAAAAAAACAATTCAGGCCCAAGGGGTTTAAACCCGCGAAAAAAGACACTGTGCTCAAGCCCGAAGAGGTTCACCTTTTTTTTTAATTCATCTTCAGTAGGGTCTCTATCTCCTGACCATCCGACAATGTCAAGATTTACATCGTAGCCCTTGTCAACGAGTGTCTTTATTGCCTCGATAAGCTCATGGAGTCCCTTTGTTTTATCGATTCTTCCTGTATAGAGCATATGGTAAGGAGGCTCACTGCATCTGTCATCAACTTTAAAAAAATCGCCGTCTGACAGTGTTGTTGTCCTTGTTTCAATGACCCTATCCGCACAAGACTTAAATTTTTCATGCAGTTGTCTGCTGTTAACAAAGACGAGACTTTTCTTTAGGATGCGCATCTGTCCGGCTGTATTCCATAATGTCCAGAGCTTGATAAGCTGTTTCCGCCAGGATGGCTGAGGAAGTTCATCTACTCCCGCACGGTAGTCTCCCACAATAAAAAGCGCTGTCGGTAGGGGTTCAAGAGCAGAACAGACAGCAGGCAGGAGCGGACTTGGCCCACGTACCAGAGCACAGTCATATTTATGTTTATTTTCATTTATAATTCTTTTTATTCTGGGAATACTCAGCATTCTTTTTGGAACGCTTGAACGAGGGCCAAGCGAAATGAAATGAACGTTTTCTGCGCGTATCCTGTAATCGAACAGAACATCGCCAGTTCTCGGCGTATGCATCAAAAGATAAAGTTCGTTGCAATATCCGGCAAGAGAGTCGATAAATCTCCCCTGAAATCCAGGCACCCACAGGCTTCCTTTTTCGTCTTTTTTGACAGAGACATGGTAATGATACGCAATTTTCATTGATCAGTTTATTCGAATTATATTGTTAATTATTTGTTGCGCTTCCTCATGCCATTTTATGTGAGGACAGAGCACCGCAGATTTCTGAGGTCTTATGATCGACAGGAACATGCCGCTCAGCCATCCAAGAAGGTAGTTAAACTGATTTTTGTCTGGCCTGAATATTTGCATGATAAGTCCGGATAATAAGCGTATTGTTCCGTAATACCAGTAAAAAATCATATCCAATACCCTGCTATGGCTCTGACCTCTCCACGTTTTGCTCAAAAAGAATCTGCTGTATGCGACGGCCTTTCCGAGATTGTAAGGATTCATACTGTATGCGATTGGTCTTTCAAAAATGTGACTGGCAATTGCCTTACCGACAAGGCACATTTTTCCTTCAAGGCTAATTTGTCTGGACAGGAAAAAGTCCTCACCTTTTCCGAGCCCCACATGATACAGAGAGAAGAGATCATCTGAAAAGTGATCATTCCTGAGATAAGATTTTGTAAAAGCCATACAACCACCATGGAGAAAAGAAATTTTTGTTGTAGATGTTCGATTCATTGGATATTTTCTTATCCCAACTGAATTACACTCTCCGTCTTTCAGGCTGGAATATCCAGTCAGCTTATTAAAGAAATTTTGAAGTTTGCTGCTTTTGTTGTTGGTCCAGCGTGAAGATATAAGCGTATTATCTTGAGGTTCAGGCTTTTCAAAGATAATATTACATGTTGAGGCAATGAAGGAGCTATCTTTCAAAGGAGCAACAAGTTTATCTAAGAATTTAAGGTCAGATATGATGATATCATCATCCAAAAAAACAACAATATCTTCAGAACATACGAGATATCCCAGATATCTCTGGAAAGGCAGATTTTTATATGGAGAGTTTACGATTTTAACATTTGTTTTTGTGGGTTTGTAATTATCACAAAGCTTTTTCTTCAGAGCATCGGTATCGCCGCTATTGATTATATAAATGCTCTGAGGAGACATGGTTTGTTTTGTCAGGGCAATAATCAAATTTGAAAGTGAAGTGTATCGATTAAGCGTGGGAATAACTAAGCCAATAGATAATTCTTTACGCATTTAAAGTGGAACAGGTCTTGAAATTTTCTCTGATGTATGCCCTGATGATTTCCGGTATCGATAAATCATTGCTGCCACAAATCCATATATGAACCAGGGAGAAGTAAGGGTTATTCCTGAAAGCGTCCAAAGATGTATGTTAAGGCATATAAAACTTGTATACACTGACAGAGACCAGACCTCTCCATTTTTTGCAAGAAAGAGTGCTGCTCTTAGACCTGCAGTTGCAAGCCAGAGGATGAAGATGGTAAAAGGAACAATAGCAATAAGGCCTCCTTCTGCCAGGAGCATTACATAGGAATTATGGGCACTTCTTCTTTCGAACTTTGTACGCCCTGAAGAGCGGATAAATTTTGGCAATTGAATATCGGTTGGCTCCTTTATAAAGCGTTTTGGTCCTACCCCATAGATCGGATTCTCGAGAAAGAGATGCCAGCCTTTCCTGGTTGTTAATTTTCTGGTCTGGAAAGACTTATCTCTCTCGAGTGTCTGGAATGTGTATGCCCGGTAATAGACCCTTTCCTGATGTTTTTGAGGAATAACCGCAAACAGTGTAATAACGGCAACAATGATTATCCCAAATATCCATAATTCTGAAATCCTTTTCGGATGCGAGCGCAAAAATAGGACTATAAATACAGATAACCCTATACTGGTTGCTATCCATGAGCTCCTCGAACCGTTTATTATCTCAGCGAGCAGTACCATCGACAATGCGATAACGGACAGCCATCTCCATTTGTTCCTGAAGGTCAAAACAGGCAGATAAAGAAATGGAGTGAATGCTGAAAACTGCCACCCGTAGCCGTTTTGACTCAGCCTTGTAACTGCTGACAAGCCCGAGCTCAAAAGGCCTCCGAGACCGATATACTCTACCAGTACGATGATCCCCAGAAAACTTATGCCAAAACAGAATGAATAGATTACTTTTACAGGCAGATCAGTATTGGACAATAACCTTAAAGAAAGGAGCGAAACAGCACACCAGTATGCGTATTTCACGAGAATGATTATGGTGGGTTTGACATCAGTAAATATTTCACCTGAAAAAACGTTAAGTGAAAAAGATAAAAAGAGGGCGAGCCAGAACAAGATCAGCAGGGCAGTTATCCCCGGCACTCTCTCAATCTTTAATCCACCAAACCGCCGAAGCGTCTCAATGAATATGAGATACATGATTGGTGCGGAATAGGATATGTTAACGAGAGGAATCACCAGCACAGGAGCTGCAAGATAGAATGATATGAACAGCAGCAAATTAGTTATGCTTTTCGGCGGTATTTCTGAATTGACAGTATCGGAATTCATGAAATTGATTTTCCTACGAATGATTTTTTATTACATTGTTGAAAAATTCCCTATTTTTTTTCGCCCATGCATCCAGCGAGAATTCCTCGATTACTTTTTTCCTTGCTTCATATCCAAGCTGTTGAGCAAAATCCTGATTATGAAGGACGGTATTGATTTTCTTGCTGATATCAAAGTGGTCACAGGGGTTGCAAAGCAGCCCTGACACACCGTTCTCGATAATTTCAGGCCCCGGACCTTTATTTGTAATGATGGTTGGTTTTCCGCAGGCCATGGCTTCGATAACTGTCAGGCCGAAGGCCTCGGCAAGTGAAGGGAAAACACATAGTTTAGCCCTATGAATATTCGATAGAAAGTCTTCTCCATGAGCTATATGACCGGTAAAATGGATACGGCTCGTTACTGATGTTGAAAAATTTCTCAATATAGATTCCTTATATTTTTCATCAACTTTACCCATAAGTATAAGTTCTATATCCTGATTTATTTTTATTAACTCTTCCATCGCCTTGATTAAGAAGGTGATTCCTTTTTTTTCTGAAACAGTACCAAAATAGAGAATAGCTTTTTGATTTGCTGTTACGGAATAGTCAGGTTTAAAAAAATCTGTATCAACGGCATTATGGATGACGGTAAATGGCTTGCTCAATCGAGCGCGTTTCATTGTCATCTCCCCACAGAACTGACTTACTGAAATGAGAAGAGATGCCTTCTTGAGTGACCTTTTTTCTAATAGATGATAGAGTCTTGAGGGAGGTCTTTGTAAAAGATCGTCCTTAAAAAGATATGAGCCGTGCAGGCGGACAACGGTCGGTAGCGTGCTGTTGTAGAATGCAAGGCTTCCTGTGAAATCTGGCGACTCAATGATATCAAATCCCATCTCTTTTTCATTGTGTCTGATCCACCTCGTAAGGCGCAGCCTTTCTGACACGAGTTTGATTCTGCTTCCGAAATGCTGATTTGCGGGCGGCAGCCTGTATACCGTGACTCCCTGATCGTCTTCCACCTCGGCTTTTTCCACCGCTCTGATAAATGGTTGGTAAATCCCTACAACGGTAACGCTATTTCCTTCTTTTATAAGCCTTCTTGCGAGATTACGTGAGAATATACCAATTCCCCCGGTCTTGCATGGGGGATATTCGTCGCAGACGAGACAGAGATGAAAGGGTTTTGAAGAACGGGTCATAATTTTGTCAGAATACCGGCCATCCTTTCTACTGGATCGTCTGAATATATCCCCAGTTCACTGTGAATAAGGGAGTTCCGTTTCTGCGAGTCTTCAGAGGTGTTTTCGAGAGCATGCATAACAAGTTCTTTCAGCGATTCGCGAGATTTTGCCTGCCGCACAGCCCCCGATTCCCTTATTTCCCTGTAGAAATCAGCTTCCCAGAATCTTTTCAGGCTGGCATGCTCCGAAGGAGGTTTTACTGGATCGTATGATATATTGATGACAGGCTTGTCGGCTACGGCATACTCAAGTGACATCGTAGAAGGAATGCTGACATTACATGAAGAATAATGGATCAGACAGTTGAGTATTTCAGTATCTTCCTGCAGGGCGGCACACCAGTCTCTTCTCGAATCCCATTCCCATTGCGGGTAATTTAGTATGACATCACCTGGAGAAGACTCTTTTAGCGATAGAAAGCGGGGCTTCTTTGTCTCCATGGGGTTCAGTCTTATTATGATCTGCGGTCTCTCTGCCAGCGGCATATCACGGATGCACCAGATGAGGTCACTGACAGCGGATTCCTCCTGCGGGGCTGCCATGGGGGAGGCAGCTGTATACGTAACCAGCGGACGGGTATCGTCTGCGCCGATCCTCTTTCTGAACTCCCTATCGGTCAACTGGGCCCCCTTGATTAGCCTGGAGAAATGAAGTGGAAAGCACACGTGAATATTTTCTTTTGAAATATGCCTGTTATGGGACAGAAGCTTTTCCATCATTTTATAGTTCCATACAACATAGTTATCTAATACCGGAGGCACATGGGGTCTCGTGTACAGGTCTTTCCATGAATTGAATATCAGAGTAGTCTTGATTCCCAAA
>JBFGJU010000106.1:0-6934 GCA_041577035.1 Thermodesulfovibrionales bacterium
CCTGCACCTGCCCGGCAACCATGCCGTTAATTCCCGCAGATTCGGAAATTTCCCGGATTATTCTTATGATATTCTCATGCTTGACGGTGGCAGGCCGGGGGATACCGGACAAAATACTGAATGCCTCGGTCAGCAGGGCGTCACCCGCGAGAATCGCGACGGCCTCTCCGTATACTTTATGATTTGTTGGTTGCCCCCTTCTGAAGTCGTCATTATCCATGGACGGAAGGTCATCATGGATAAGAGAATATGTATGCACGAGTTCGAGCGTCGCCGCATACGGCACGATGTCTCCGGCATTTCCTCCACATGCTTCATAGGAAGCAAGTGCGAGAATGGGTCTGAGTCTTTTTCCACCCGCAAAGAGAGAATACATCATAGCCTCCTGTAATATTGCGGGTTTGCTCTGACCCTTGAAATAGTCCCGGAGGAATGAATCTACGATCCGGCTTTTTGTATCAATGTATTCTTTGCAGTCCATAACGAGAGGCTCTATTCCCATTCAATCGTGCTCGGTGGTTTTGAACTGATATCATACACTACCCTGTTGATTCCCTTAATTTCGTTAATAATCCTGTTCGATATCCTGCCCAGCACGGAAGAGGGAATCTTGACCCAGTCAGCAGTCATGCCGTCAAGGCTGTGTACGGCCCTGACCGCCGCTACATTTTCATACGTCCTTTCATCTCCCATCACTCCGACACTCTTAACCGGAAGCAAGACAGCAAATGCCTGCCATATCTTTCTATAGAGTCGCGCCTTCTTTATTTCCTCTAGGACTATGGCATCGGCTTCCCGTAATATAGCGAGCCTCTTCTTTGTGAGTTCCCCGATACAGCGCACCGCAAGTCCGGGACCGGGAAAAGGATGTCTCCCGCATATCTCATCGGGAAGATCCAGTGCCTTGCCCAGAAGACGAACCTCATCTTTAAAAAGTTCACGAAGCGGCTCGATTAATTTGAGTTTCATAACGTCAGGGAGCCCGCCAACGTTGTGATGAGACTTTATGGTGGCAGACGGCCCTTTGAATGAAACACTTTCAATTACATCAGGATAGAGTGTTCCCTGAGCAAGAAATTCCACGCCCTTGATTCGCGAAGAGACTTTTTCGAAAACGTCGATAAAAGTGTTCCCGATAATTTTTCTTTTTGCTTCGGGATCAGTTACACCTTTGAGCCGCTTCAGAAATTCCTGTGATGCATTTATATGCTGTAATTTCATATGAAAATGGCATCTAAAGGTATCAACAACCTGCTCTGCCTCTCCCTTTCTCAGAAGTCCGTTATCAACAAAAATGCAGGTCAATTTATCACCAATAGCTTTATGAAGGAGAAGTGCGACCACCGATGAGTCAACGCCCCCGCTCAGAGCACAAATCACTTTCTTGCCGGCTGTTTCCTTTCTAATTGCGTCAACAGACCAATCAATGAACGACGACATCTTCCAGGTTGGCCTGCACCCGCAGATTGTATAAAGGAAATTCTGGAGAATCTTCAGCCCTTTTTCAGTGTGCACAACTTCAGGGTGAAACTGAAGTGCATAATACTTTCGTTCTCGAGACGCCATAGCAGCGATGGGAGCATTTTCCGTATGCGCAAGTATTTTGAATCCGGAAGGGATAATTTTGATTTTGTCTCCATGACTCATCCAGACGATTGATTTCCTGGGGATGTGCTTAAAGAGGTCTCGAGCGTCATCAACGTGTAAATCGGCTTTGCCGTACTCGCGGTCTTTTGCCCTGGCGACTCTCCCGCCAAAGGTATGGGCAAAAAACTGCATGCCGTAACAGATGCCGAGAATAGGGATTCCCATGGACAATATTCGCTTGTCCGGTTTAGGCGAGCGCTTATCATAAATACTCGCCGGACCACCTGACAATATAATTCCCTTCGGAGAGAATTTTTCTATTTTGGTGTATGAGGCGTTGAAGGGATAGATCTCGGAATATACCCTGCTTTCGCGTACTCTGCGGGCGATAAGCTGTGTATATTGAGAACCAAAATCAAGAACCAGTATTTTATCTTCGTGCATCGTATTGAATAGCGTGCCGTCGGGAGTTTTAACCTCGCTACTACCTGCTTACCACTCAGGCCGGTAATTTGGCGCTTCTTTGGTTATGATAACATCATGGACATGACTTTCCCGTAATCCTGCATTGGTAATCTGGACGAAGCGGGCTTTCTCTCTCAGGGCGGCCAGATCCTGTGCCCCGCAATAACCCATGCCTGACCGCAGGCCACCAAGAAGCTGATAAATGCTGTAAGAAAGCGGGCCCTTGTAGGGAACTCTTCCTTCGACTCCTTCAGGCACCAGTTTCTGCGCTTCAACACCTTCCTGCTTATAGCGATCTTTTGTGCCCTGTTCCATGGCGCCAATGGATCCCATACCGCGATAGACCTTGTAGCTCCTTCCCTGAAGGAGAACGGTCTCACCGGGGGACTCCTGTGTGCCGGCGAATAGACTGCCTATCATAACGGAATGAGCTCCGGCAGCCAGCGCTTTGGTGATATCTCCTGAATATTTTATTCCCCCATCAGCAATGATCGGGACATTATGTTTTCCCGCAGCAGAAGAGCATTCCATAATCGCAGTGAGTTGCGGTACACCTGTTCCGGCTACGATCCTCGTGGTACATATTGAACCAGGTCCTATGCCGATCTTAATTGCATCCGCACCAGCCCGTATGAGGTCAAGTGTTCCCTCTGGAGTTGCTACATTACCGGCGATAATGTCGATCGTGAATTTTTTCTTGAGCTTCTTCAGGGTAGAAATAACCGATGATGTGTGACCATGAGCAGTATCAATGACCAGCACATCTACCCCGGCTTTTACGAGCAGTTCCGCTCTTCGCATGGTGTCTTTATTCGTCCCGACAGCTGCCCCGACCATGAGACGTCCGTGCTGGTCTTTACAGGAACGGGGATATTTCTTTCTTTTCTCGATATCCTTTATCGTAATCAATCCTTTGAGCTTAGATGCCTTGTCAACGATCGGAAGTTTTTCTATTTTATACTTGTGCAGCAACCGTTTGGCTTCTTCCAGCGTTGTGCCCACGCTCGCCGTTATCAGACCTTTCTTCGTCATTACCTGAGAGACTTTCTTAGTGATTTTCGTTTCAAAACGCAAATCCCTGTTGGTAAGTATCCCAACAAGTTTTCCTTTAATGGTAACAGGAACTCCAGAGATCTTATATCGCGACATCAAGGCCATGGCGTCAGATATCGGGGCATCAGGAGCCACCGTAATCGGATCGATGATCATTCCGCTTTCTGATTTTTTTACTTTGTCAACTTCGGACGCCTGCTTTTCGGGGGACATGGCCCTGTGCAGAAAGCCGATTCCTCCTTCGCGGGCGATTGCGATGGCCATGGAGGACTCTGTTACCGTGTCCATGGCTGAACTGATAATGGGTATATTGATCGTGATGTTTCGGGACAGAGAGGTATGAAGATCGACGTTTTTTGGCAGAACATCTGACTCTGCAGGCACTAATAAGATATCATCAAAAGTTAATCCTTGTTTGATCTTCCCCTGCATGCACTACTCCTGGATTTTTCAAAAATAGTAACATGTTATAATTCAATAAAGCAATGAACGAATGACCTCCGTGCAGAGTAATGCAGTCACTATACCCGGGAGATCATTTTTCATCCTGATGCAGGCTAAAATAATTTTACAGACGTGCTTTGATCCTGCTATAATACCGCGTGTTTGACATTGAGTCATAACAGATCAGAAAGAGTTAACTTTATGAAAGGAGGTGACGAGATGCGCATAACAGTATTGGTCCTGATGATTATGGCTATCATAGCATTTGTGGGAAGTGCCATAGCGGTCCCGCCCGGAAAGACCGTTGAATACGAAGGCGGTCCTATGGGAAAGGTTGTTTTTGATGGTAAAATCCATATGGACAAAGGATTGAAGTGTAATGATTGCCATACAAAAATATTTCAGATGAAAAAGGGCACACAAGAAATTAAGATGGCCGACATGAACAAAGGACAGAATTGCGGAACATGTCACAACGGTGAAAAGTCTTTTAAATCGAGTGATCCTGCGAGCTGCAAAAGATGTCACAAGAAATAATGCTTTAGGGTAGGATCTGCCCATAGAGAAACGGGAGGCGTTCTTTAAACCGGAATACCTCCCTTCTTAAGTTGTTCAGATTCTGGTAAGCCAGGATTCGTAGCGCTTATTCTTCCCTTTTACTGCATCAAAGAAAAGAGACTGTACCCGCTTCGTTATTTTGCCCGGGGAACCGCTCCCTACCTGCCGTCCATCAACCTCCCGGATAGGGGTAACTTCCGCTGCAGTGCCGGTAAAGAATGCTTCGTCCGCAATGTACAGTTCATCCCGCGTGAAGCGCTCTTCCTGAACAGGCAGTTTGATATCCCGGGCAATCTTGATGATGCTATCCCTGGTAATTCCCTCAAGAATCGAAGTGAGCGGCGTTGTCTTAATCACATTATTGCGGACCATAAAAATATTTTCGCCCGTGCCTTCTGACACATAACCTTCCGTATCAAGAAGCAGTGCCTCATCATATCCGCATGCTTTTGCCTCGAATTTAGCTATTTGCGAATTAACATAGTAGCCGCATACCTTACCACGCGTCATATCGATATTCACATGGTGCCTGATAAATGAGGATACCTTGATACGTATGCCATGTTTTATACCTTTTTCACCCAGATATGCTCCCCACGGCCAGACTGCTATAGCGACGTTAACAGGATTATTTCTCGAATACAGCCCCATCTCTCCGTAACCGATATAGACGAGCGGTCGTATATAACATTCCCTGAGCTTATTTGCTTTAATCGTCTGGATGACGGCGTTCCTGATCTCTTTTCTTGAAAAAGGTATCTTCATCATAAAGATATGAGCCGAACGGAAGAGCCTGTCTATATGCTCATCAAGGCGAAAAATGGCAGAACCTTTTGCGGTTTTGTAACACCTGATGCCTTCAAAGACGCCAAGGCCGTAATGAAGAGTGTGTGTCAGCACGTGAACATGTGCCTCATTCCAGTCTACGAGCTTGCCATCCATCCATATTTTTTCTGTCTTGATCGTCATAAAAATATATTTAAACAGTACCGCACAGGGCCTGTCAATACATTTTATTTATTGCAGACTGTTTTGCGAATGTTTTACATTTTATCCGGAGCGGTTACACCAAGAATCGAAAGAGCATCGACGAGTATAACTTTTGTCGCGTGGCAGAGGGCAAGCCGGGCGGCTGATAATTCTTTCTGATCCGTAATAACTTTGTATTTGTGGTAGTATGAGTGGAACATTCGTGCCAGCTCCTGAAGATAAAAAGTAATTCTGTGAGGCTCGAATGCCCGAGCAGCTCCTTCAAGTATCAGCGGATAAACCAGCAGCTTCTTTATTAAATCCAACTCCTCTTTTTCCGACAGAAGAGCAAGAACACGTTCGCTTGAGTCATGAACACGTATCCCTTTTTTGTCAGCATGTTCAAAGATGCTGTTGATCCTGGCATGGGCATACTGGACATAGTAAACGGGATTATCCGCTGATTGAGAGGAAATTACGTCAATATCAAATTCGAGGTGACTATCAGATTTTCTCGTCAAAAAAATGAATTTTGCATTATCTGAACCAACGAGATTTACCACCTCATTGAGCGTAATGAATGTTCCCGCCCTCTTGGACATCTGGAAGGGATTTTCGTCTTTCAGCAGGCTGACCATTTGTACCAATATGATTCTGAAATGGGAAATGTCATAACCGAATGCCTTCATAACCGAATTAATTCGTGGAATATAGCCATGGTGGTCCGCACCCCAGATATCAATGATAATGTCAAACTTCCGGTCCAGTTTTGCTTTGTGATAAGCGATATCCGAGGCAAAATAGGTGTATTCCCCATCGCTCTTAATAACGACCCGATCCTTATCATCCTCGAACTCTGATGAGCGGAACCAGACAGCGCCGTCTTTTTCGTAGATATAACCATTGTGCTTCAATGTCTGGATAGCTTGGCTTACAGCACTGTTCTCGTAAAGCTCTTTTTCGCTGATCCAGCTCGAGAAGTTTTGAATGTCGAAGGTGGATATATCTTCTTTAATAAGATCGAGCATTCTCTTATATGACCACTCAGTGATCTCCTGTTCGCACTCCTGAAAAGAGAGGGTCTTATACTTTTCCTGAACCTGTTGGAGCAGGGCAGCGGCTTCATCATCTATATACTGGCCCCGGTATCCTTCATCAGGGAATTCAGCCGTAATACCGAGAAGCTGCTGGTATCGCGCGTGAACTGAAGCACCGAGTAACGTGACCTGGCGCCCTGCATCATTAATATAATACTCCCGTTCAACACGAAAACCGGACTCTTCAAGAAGATTGCACAGGGCATTGCCGACAGCGGCGCCCCGGGCATGGCCTATATGCAGAGGCCCGGTAGGGTTGGCACTGACGTATTCCACGAGGACGCGCATACCGTTACCGATATTTTCGCGTAAAACACCTTTCCCTTGTTCACAAATCCTCTGCAGGGACGCATAAAGGTATTCCTTCGTAAAAGTGAAATTAATGAATCCGGGGCCTGCGACCGCTATGGTCTCAAAAATGGTTTTGTCTTTGATAGATGCAACAATCTCTTCTGCTATGCTTTTTGGCGGTTTCTTCAGTACCTTTGCCATGCCCATGGCGACCGGCGTGGAAATGTCTCCAAAGGTCTGCTCCCTGGGGATTTCTATTTCAATGTGCTGATCAGGTGATATGCCGAGCGATGTTAGAGTTATCCGAAGTATTGAAAGAATATCCTTTTTCATAAAAACTAAGTTTAAACAGCGTTTCATTCGTAAGTCAACTTACGTAATGCCTGCGTAGGTAAATCAGAACTCTTCAGGTATAATACTTTTTATTGCAAAGGGAGAAATGCTTTAAAGTAGCCATTACAGGACTTGCA
>JBFGJU010000107.1:0-6900 GCA_041577035.1 Thermodesulfovibrionales bacterium
AAACGGCCATTTTCAGGTGGAGGCTGCTGGCTTCCGCCTGAGAGAGGTCTTCGATCCCTTCGATGATGTTCCTTAACCGGCCTATCTCGTCACACAGCGACTGAAGGTGCGCCCTGTCAATGGGGATATACCCGTCCATCATGCCTTCAAGTTCTGCCCGCATAGCACTGACCGGTGTTCTCAATTCATGGGCAATATGTGAGGTCATTTTTTTTCGTAGCGACTCCTGTACTTCAAGCGTTTCAGCCATGCGGTTAAAGGCATCTGACAGTCTGCTGATTTCGTCTCTACCCGAACGCGGAACCCTGCTCTGAAATCGGCCCTCAGTAATCGATGTGACCGCACTGGTGAGTTTTCTGACAGGGTTGGTAAGCATACGGGAAAAAATAATGCTGAGTATGAGGGTAAATCCTCCCAGTATGAAGATTGAAACGACGAGCAGTTTATTTGAACGCGCAATGAATGTTATCTCTTTTTTCTGATGTAATGACCGCAGTTCAAGACGCCCGATTTCCCGGCCCCCTAAAAAAAGTATATAGGGCGAAAAATTTCCTTTGGCATCCTCGTCCCGGAACGCGATAACTGACATCACCCTTTTTTTAACCAGAGGTGAAAGATCATTGAGAGCCGTATCAGTGTCCATCAGAAGAGTTCCCTGAACATCGTATAATTTCATATCAAACCCGAGCATCAGGGCCCAGACCGTATTATTAATGATACTCTCCGTGTCCCATCCGATATCTTTTTCATACGTGCTTTCAATGGCAGCAGTGAGCCAGTATGCCCGGTCTTCTGTCTCGCCTTCACGATATTCGCTGAAATCCGTGATCATGAGCTCTCGCAAGAGGAATGCCGAAAGGAGTGCAATAGCTGAAACCGAGATCAGCACAATGAAAAATTTTATCCAGAGACTCCTAAACATCCAGCTTGCCTGAAAATCTGTATCCAACACCGTAGATGGTCGTTATGAACTGGGGGTTTTTGGAATCATGTTCAATCTTCTGACGAATATTTTTTACATGGGCATCAATACTCCGCTCGTACCCTTCAAAATGATACCCGAGGGCCTTTTCAACCAGCTCTTCGCGGGTAAAGACCTTTGCAGGATACGACGCGAGGGTAAACAACACCCTGAATTCTGTCGGCGTCAGTCGTACCGTCTGCCCGTCTTTCTTCACAACATAACTCTGCCCATCGATTATGAGCAGTCCCTCATTAAAACTGATCGGTTTTGTGTGTTCAAAATCGGCCTTGTGCGCCCGTTTCAGGACTGCCTTGATTCGATACACTAATTCTCTCGGACTGAATGGCTTAACCACATAATCATCGGCACCGAGTGCAAATCCGGCAACCCGCTCGTCTTCCGATGATTTGGATGTGAGCATGATGATGGGGAAATCACCTATCTCTTTTAATTCCTGGCAAACTTCTTCACCGGTTATGTCAGGCAGCATTAAATCAAGTAACACAGCGAGAGGCTTCTCTCTGAGGGCGTGCTCTATAGCATCCTTTCCCTTTTCAGCATGAATTACCCTGAAGCCGGCACCCTCGAGATATACCGTGGTAACCCGTGCTATCTTTTTGTCATCTTCAATAAGGAGAATCGGTTGCATGATACTTGCCATCTCAAACGACCTGTTCTGTATCGGTTGGAAGCTTTTTCATAAAGGGCTTCCACAGGGCCGGAAACTATATTAAATTATACTTCATCGCACGGTTAAAATCCTCTGGTTGAAAACCGATTGTTTTCAGTACAATACCTACAGGATGCAGTACGCATTTCACCGTATTTTTGATTTTACGGGAAAGAAGGATATAATAGTAACCATGGGTAATCGTACGCGCTGTTTCGAGAGGCATTCTGCATGGTGAGAGTCCTGTTAAAGACAGACAACAGTGCCGCGCTCCTTTTCTCGAGACTGGCGCTGGGAATCGTGATGTTCCCTCACGGTGCTCAGAAAGTGCTTGGATGGTTTGGCGGGTCTGGTTATGAAAAAACCATTGAGCTGTTTACCACAAAAATGAATTTTCCCCTTGGTGTGGTGATCGTATTTTTGATTGCTGAATTCGCTGGGTCTCTCTGCCTGATTGCCGGTTTCTTTACCAGAGTTTTTGCCTTTGCCATCGGTTTTTCGCTGGCTTTCTGTGCTTACATGAATCACCTGAAGAATGGATTCTTTATGAACTGGTTTGGAAAACAGAGCGGTGAGGGATTCGAATTTCACATACTTGCGGTTGGAATTGCACTGGCCCTGGTGATTGGCGGAGGCGGGGCATTTTCCCTGGACAGGGCATTTGCCAGAAAAAGATAATTGATTGCTCAGAAACTGATAGCTATTTTCCCCGGGCTTCATTCACCTTACTCGTAAAGAGGACATGCACATGTCTCTTTTTCTGATCACGTTCTTTCTGCTGTACGGCGGGATACATTTCTATGCTTTCCTGAGAATGCGGACTGCGTTTCCGCTCGGAATTGGCTTGAATGTGGGGATTGTGTTGTTAATGGTACTTATGACACTGGCCCCGGCGATTATCCGCATTTCAGAACGCCTCGGATTTGAAGTATTCGCCCGGTTTTTTTCTTATGCAGGTTATTTCTGGATGGGAATGTTGTTCCTGTTCTGTTCCTGTTCGATCATAATCGACTTCTATCGTCTGCTTCTCACCCTTGGTCAATTTCTGCTTCGTACAGATCTTTCAACCCTAAAACCTTCAGCGCGGCTGATGTTTTTAATTCCCTTCATCGTTTCGATGCTCATAACAGCTTACGGATATGGTGAAGCACTCCGTATCAGGACCGAAACAATAACCATAAAAACCTCAAAACTGTCTGCTGGCACTGATAACCTCAGACTGGTCCAGATCTCTGATGTGCATATCGGGCTTATTGTCAGGGAGAAAAGGATCAGGAAGATTCTTGAACACGTGAAGCTGGCACGGCCTGATATATTGATATCAACAGGCGACCTGGTGGATGGGCAGCTGGACAGACTCGATGGCATTTCAGAACTCTTCAATGAGATACAGCCGACCTATGGGAAATACGCCATAACCGGCAATCATGAATTCTATGCAGGACTTGAACAGGCAACAGCATTTACGAAAAAAGCGGGATTTACGATACTGCGGGGAGAAGGGGTAACAGTGGCCGGCCTGCTGAACATCGCCGGTATGGATGATACAACCGGAAAATATTATGGCAACTACCATAATATTTCAGAAAGGGCATTGCTCCAGACCTTTGAGAACGGGAAATTTACCATTCTGCTCAAACACCGGCCCCGGGTTGATCGGGATTCAGCCGGACTTTTTGATCTCCAGCTTTCCGGTCATACCCATAAGGGGCAGATATTCCCGTTCAGCCTCGTAACAAAACTCTACTATCCGGCTGATTCAGGGCTCCTGAACGTTGCCGGAGATGCGCTCCTGTATGTAAGCAGGGGGACGGGGACCTGGGGCCCACCGGTTCGTTTTCTCTCACCGCCGGAAATCACGGTCATAGATATCCAGCGCAAGAAAAACGATTCATAAAACGTCTTTTTTATATATAGATTTCATCAAGACCGTAGCGCTATTTTATATGAAGCTCTTGCCACAGTGAACTTACTCGTGATATATATAGTACCGTGGGAACCAAGAAAATTATCGTAGTTGATGATGAGCCTGATTTAATTAATCTTGTATCCTATAATCTCCGAAAGGAAGGTTTTCATGTAACTTCAGCTTCGGATGGTGAGGAGGCCCTGGACACGATCCGAAAGGGAGATTTTAACTTGATTATACTCGACCTTATGCTCCCCGGCATTCAGGGCATCGAACTCTGTAGAATATTAAAATCATCGGCTGACACTGCGTCGATTCCTATCATCATGTTAACTGCGAAAAGCGAAGAACTCGATAAAATACTCGGCCTTGAAATGGGCGCTGACGACTATGTTACCAAGCCCTTCAGTCCAAGAGAACTCATTGCACGGATTAAGGCTGTTTTAAGACGGGTTCATGAAAGACCAGAAAAAGAGAAGATTTTACGCATCGGTGATATAACGATACATATTGATACGTATCAGGCTGTCAAAAAGGGTAAGCCTCTCAATCTCAGTGCAACAGAGTTTAAACTGCTCCTGCATCTTGTCCAGAAAAAAGGACGGGTTTTCAACAGGGATATGCTCCTTGATGCAGTCTGGAAAGACGAGGCATTTGTGGAACCGAGGACAGTGGACGTACACATACGAAGACTGCGAAAGCAGATTGAAGATGACCCTGCGCACCCACTATACATCAAGACTCGTCGAGGTATCGGCTATTATGTCGATGCAGACTCATGAAAAAAAGAAAAGTCTTCAGGAATATTTTTCTTTATTATGTAATTATTCTGATCATATCCGTCCTATTTATTGAACTGTATATAACCCGAGTCGTCAGAGAAAATTATATAACAAATCTGAAACAGAGCCTGGAAATTCAGGTCACTCTTCTTGAGCGGTTCATCCAATTTCGATCACCACATAAAATAGATGCATTCTGCAAACAGCTGAAAGAGAAAATAGGCGCCCGAATCACGGTAATCAAGCCTGATGGCGTTGTTATAGGGGACTCTGACCAGAATTCAGATGTTATGGAGAACCATGGTACCAGGCCGGAGATACAGCAAGCCCTTTTAAGAGGTGCAGGATGGGTTATCCGACATAGTGATACTCTGAATATTGATCTTCTTTATGTCGCAAAAAGGATTGATAATTCGGAAGGAATTGAGGGATTTGTCAGGCTGGCGATACCGATTGCAGACATACAGAGCAAAATAAATGCTCTGAGATTTGAAATCCTCTTTGCCGTTATTCTTGTTCTATCAGCTACGGGCATACTCATCATCTGGCAGACGAATAGAATACGGAAACTATTTATTCAAATATCTGCATTTTCCCAGTCGATTGCGCAGGGAGCTTTTGAGAAAAAACTCTTTCTTCGTGGAGAAGGTGAATTTGAATCTCTTGCACATAACCTGAATGCCATGTCCGATGAGTTAAAGAAGCAGATGGAAAGAATTGCCGAAGAAACCGATCAGCTCAATGTAATTTTGAAGAGTATACCCGATGCCCTTGCGATCTTGAATATCCAAGGAATTATTCAACAGGCAAACACAGTATTCGGAACACTGTTCAATACAGAAAGCGCGGCAGGTAGTCCTCTCGTTGAAATAATAAGAAGTAATGAGCTTTTTTCACTTATTGATCAAGTGAGGCGTACCTTAAGCGCTGGAATGGCTGAACTCATGATATACCGGCCTGAAGAAACATATCTCGAGGTCATGATTTCACCACTTTTCTACAAGGAAGGTGAGTTGTCAGGTTTTGTGGTGATCTTTCATGACACAACTCATATGAAAAAACTGGAACAAATTCGAAAGGATTTTGTCGCAAATGTTTCACATGAGATCAAAACTCCGGTTACCGCCATTAAGGGTTTCACAGAGACCCTTCTTGATGGGGCAATTGATGACCGAGAGCATGCGGTCAACTTTTTGAATACGATAAAATCACACAGTGAACGGCTCAATCGGTTAGTAGAAGATTTATTAACGATATCCAGAATTGAGCTCGGGGTCATCAAAATAGAAAAAACTGATACTAAAATCATATCAATTGTCGATTATGTGATAGAAACATTAAAGAATAAAGCTGACGAAAAAGGACTTTTCCTGAAAAAGGCTCTCAAGGAAGAGGATGCCGTCATAGGAGCGGACAGAGACGGAGTTATCCAGATACTTCTTAATCTGGTCGATAACGCGATCAAGTTTACCCAAAGCGGAGGCGTAGAGATAGGTTATTCGCGGCAAAAGGGGGCCCATTATCTTTTTGTAAAGGATACGGGCATAGGAATTCCCCCAAAATATATTCCGCGGCTTGGTGAGCGGTTTTTCAGGGTCGACCCGTCGCGCTCGAGGGACCTTGGCGGTACGGGCCTTGGCCTTGCTATTGTGAAACATTTGGTCAAGGCCCACGGCTGGGAGATGAAGATAGTGAGTGATGCAGGCACGGGGACACTGATTAAAATATTCGTTGGCTAAAGGATTTATCGGGCTGAACAATTTCTGAATCAGGTATTATTTATTTTCAATCGGAAATCCTGCCTTGAGCCATCCATACCATCCGCCCTTCAGTACTGATATATTCTTAAATCCCATCTGCAGAAGCCTGCGTGCCACACGGGCACTTGTCTTTTCAGACGGTCACGCTCAATATAATATAATATGCTTGTCTTCTGGATATGTGCCGGCCCATGATGCTTCTTCAGCCATCGGGTTTTCATGGATAGCTCCTTTAATCTTCTGATCGCTTTGTTCCCAGTCACGTTCCAGGCGGACATCAATGATTATCGTATCAGGATCATCCAGGAAGATTTTCATTTCCTCTCCGGTAATTCTTTTCACTTTAGCAGTTTTTTGACCGGCAAAAGAAGAGCATCCTCCAAAAACAAGTAACAAAGAAATACATACGAACGTCAGGATTGCTGTCATCGCAGATGTTTTCACGCATAGCCCCTTTTCAGCAGTTCTCAGTCTCCTCAATTATTGTAGCAGATGTCAGGGGGCAAAAAGCCAATTCCATCCGTACTGGAAATCCTGACGAATTACAGCAGTGCGAACAGACATCATAATTCAGGCACCAGAGAAACGGTTTGTTTATTTGACATGTGGTAAGGCTTTCTGTATGCTATTTTTTGGGTAATGCCATGGGTTTTCTTCCAAAGACAGTCGACTTCTTTGAGATATTCGATAAAGCAGCGTCAAACCTCACGAAATGTGCCTCCACACTTGTGTCTCTCATGGAGAACATCGACCAGCTTGAAGTCAAATCAAAAGAAATATACGAGTTAGAGCAGGAAGGTGATATATTGACCCAT
>JBFGJU010000108.1:0-6882 GCA_041577035.1 Thermodesulfovibrionales bacterium
AGCTGATACCACTTCGCGCTCAAATCGTCATAACATATCGTATAGATAAAACCGTCTTCACAGACGAGAGTAAAAAACCGTTTGATGTCCCTGCTATCGATATCTTCTGCAATCCATCGATCGATAATTTTCAGAATTTCTATACGCCTCCTTTCCACGTAGAGCGCACGGGGACGTTCATAGCCGCGGTGCCCTGCATACGCTTCTATCTGAATTTCCCTGGAAGTCGTCATTGATTTTGAGGTAATCGATTAAATATTCCGGATAAAGCATTATTATTCTTTTTAAACATTGTAGATCCCTGCATGAGTATTTCATCTGCGCCCTGTATATACGGGGACTGCACAAGTTCATCTCTGCAGTTCTCGACAAGATGTTGTACGCTCTCCCGGGTTGATTCAAGATGGAATTGCAGACCGAGAACCCTGCCGTTGTAGAGAAATGCCTGATTCTGGCACGCCTCGCTGCTGGCAAGAAGGAGAGCGTTCTCCGGAATATCAAACGTATCACCATGCCAGTGGAAAACGGTAAGATGTGCTGGTAAAAAGCCACATATTTCAGATTGCTGGGCAGCCACAGAAAAGGCTATAGGGAACCATCCTATTTCCTTGTGACTATTTCGATAAACCCGCGCACCGAGGGAATCGGCTATGAGTTGAGCGCCGAGACAAATACCGACAACAACCTTCCGGGCGGCAATCGCTTTCCCTATAAAGTTTTTTTCCCTGGCAAGCCAGTCGTATTCATCTTCCTGACAGATATTCATTGGTCCGCCCATAATGATAAGCCAGTCAATGGTATCCATTTCCGGCAATATCTCGTTTTTATAGATCTGAGTTGAGGTAAGGTTGTGTCCGTTCGAAGCAGACCAGTGCTTTATGCTGGCCGGCCCTTCGTACGGAACGTGCTGTATATAATGAATATTCATGCGCTTTTATGCATCCGGTTCTCTTTACCGATTGCGTGGCCTGTTTGCAGAAGGTACAGCATACCCTTCTTTTAATCTTGCGAACAATTTCCTATGAAACCTCCCTGACGCCCGACTGGTTTTTTTGCATAACGATATGAATAATATTTATCCGGATAACAATAGGTGCATTCATCAGAAATCCAGATGTTATCCTCTGAAAAACCAAGCGACAGTGCCTGAATCTTGTTGGCTGTTGCAAGATCAAGACAGTGTTTGTTTTTTTTCTTTTTGTAGTAATCACCCTCACCTGTTCGATTCATTACTGCTTTCAAGACATCGGAATGAACCTCATAACAGCACCACTTTATGCTTGGGCCCATAGCCATTTGAATGTTTTCCGGCCTGCAGGTAAATTCTTGTATCATGAGACGAATGGTCTTCTTCAGCAATGCATGCGCAGTGCCTCTCCATCCTGCGTGAACGACCGACACAATACCTCTTTCACGTTCATGCATCAGAATTGGTACGCAGTCAGCAACCTGTATCCCGAGCAACACGCCCTGCTCCCTTGTGATAACTGCATCAGCAGTTACCGGTGTGCGATCGGCATGGAGAATGTGGATCGTATCGGTATGCTTTTGCACAGGCATGTATATATCTTCTTTCTTTATCTTGATCATTGTACTGATGGCATTCAGGTCGGCCCCGGGATGCTTACGGGTAAAAAAAGCCATAACAGAATCCTTGAAAATATCAGGTGCAATAAGCTGATTCATTCCCCGTGCAGTGAAGAGAATGCCTTAGGCAGCATGGCAGTAATATCTGATGCTATAAGAGAATGCATTCCGAATTCAGCTGCAGCAAAATCACCTGCAAGGCCATGCAGGTATGGACCCAGGACTGCTGCAGAGCACGGCGAAAGTCCCTGACCAAGGATCGCAGCGATCATACCGGTAAGAACATCCCCTGATCCTGCTGTAGCCATCCCCGCGTTTCCGGTCGTATTGATATAAACACGTCCATCGGATTCGGCAACAACGGTCGGAGCTCCTTTGAGCACGACACAGACCCCCATTTTTTTTGAAAATGAACGGACAGTACCTATTCTATCTGATTCAATCTCTTTTTGAGCGCCTTTCTCTGGCGCTCCGCTCTTAGTGCTCTTGTTCGTCTTCCGGCTGAATTCTGGTAATTGCATGAGCAGCCGTTCCATCTCACCGGGATGTGGTGTGAGAATAACGGGAGCCTTGGCATTTTTTAGTGCAGTGATTCCCCTGCTCAGGGAGTTCAGTCCGTCCGCATCAATAACCATCGGTGCCGTTGATTTCTGGATAAGGTCTGAAATGATTTTGACCGTATGATCACTAAGACCGATTCCGGGACCAATCGCCAAAATATCAGCTTCTTTATTAAGAAATCTCAGTATCTGAGAAGCGGCCTTTTTGGAAAGTGAGCCATCCCCGTTATCAGCAAGCGGCAATACCATTTCTTCAGTTACCCGTGCCTGAAACACGTCAATGAGTGTTTCAGGAACACCTATGGTGATCATACCGGCGCCTGATCTGAGGCATGCTTCAGCAGACATCATTGCTGCTCCTGTTTTTCCCTTGGAGCCGGCAACAAGTAATATATGTCCGTAATTTCCTTTGTGAGAATCATCAAAACGTTCCGGCAGCAGGAGCGCAGCATCAGAGCGCTCGATTGTCTGTGTCTGCAGCGCTTCAGAGTTTGTAAGTTCCTCGGGAAAACCGATATCCTGAATGTCCAATTTTCCGGTATAGTGTGCCCCTGGAAAGAGTTTATGGCCGATCTTGGGAAGGCCAAATGTAATTGTATGGCCTGCACGAACCGCTTCACCCATGACCAATCCGTTGTCAGAAGAGATACCGGATGGAATATCAACGGCCAGCACATCAGTATGTGACCCGTTGATTACTGATATTACCTGCGCAAGAGGATATCTGACGGTTTTATTGATTCCGGTACCAAGAAGGGCATCAACAACAAGAGCGCGACTGAGTTCACTGCTCTTCATGACCGTCCGGAATGTAACCGGCACTCCCTTTTTGACAGCTGACTGATACTGCAACAGGCAGTCAGGGCTCAGTTTATCCTTCGGTGAAAAGATATATGCCGTAACATTCCATTTCCACTTATGCAGGATTCGCGCAGCGACGAGTCCGTCACCTCCGTTGTTTCCACCACCGGAAAGTACGATCACTTTTCGCTTTCGATAAAGCTCTTTTACCTTTTTGGCTACTGCAGTTCCTGCGCGCTCCATAAGGACACGTCCGGAAATGCCAAATTCCTCTATGGTCTGCCTATCTATGTCCTGCATTTCTTTAGCCGTTACTACTTTCACGGGGATGTCTCCAGAACCACGCAGGCAACGCCAAACTCTCTTTCATGGCTGAGACTCAGATGAATCGAGGTAATTGATTTATCGACGAAAAGAGTCTTCAGTCTTCCCATAACGTTGATGAATGGACGACCGTTTCCGTAATTTATAACCTCGATTTCAGTCAGGGAGACCGGAATATCAGACCCAATAGCTTTAATGAGGGCTTCTTTGGCAGCGAATCTCACAGAGAGGGAAAGATAGGGATCTTTTTTTTCATAGCAGTACGAGATCTCTTTTTCTGTGAACACTCTCTTGAGAAACCGCTCCTCCCACCGGTGAACAGCTGTTCTTACGCGATCGATCTTAACGAGATCTATGCCAATGCCATATATCATAGTGAAAAGAAAACGTAAACGGCAGTACGGTATAGTTAAAGTATGACATTAAATTAGAGCGCATAACATGCTATATTATTTTAAATAATTAATATATTTAATAGTAGCGCAATGCTCAGAACTGTTGTTTTCGCGATGCGCTTCAATCCTGAGTTTATCAAAGGATGCGCTATGCGTTTCTTCATATCCTTAACGGTAACCGTAACCTCATCCTGTCTTTCTTGCTTTATCCATCAATACCTTCATTTCACGTACAGCTCGCTCAATCCCGACCAGGACAGCCCGTGATATAATACTGGGCCCTATATAGAGGCCTCGAATATCCTTATGTTCTGCAATTTGAGACACATTCGTATAGTTCAGGCCATGGCCTGCATTGGCTTCCAGGCCGACTGCAACTGCCTTGTTTATCGCATTGATAACCCTTATAAGCTCTTTATCCTGCTGTCTCCCTTTCTGATTAGCATACTGACCGGTATGGATTTCAACCATGTCTGCCCCGATTGTTTTTGACAAATCGATATCCTTTTCAGAGGGATTGATAAAGAGACTTACAGAGATATTACAGTCCTTAAGGGTTTTAATTGCTCGTTGCAGCACATGTCGATTTTTTTTGATGTCCAGTCCGCCTTCGGTCGTTAGTTCTTTTCTTTTTTCGGGAACCAGAGTTACCATATCAGGTTTTTTCTTTTTTGCGATCGATATCATTTCCCTGGTTGCGGCCATCTCCAGATTGAGTTCAACAGAAACAATCTCCTTCATGAGGTCAAGATCACGGTCTTGAATGTGGCGACGGTCTTCTCGCAGGTGTATCGTGATGCCATCTGCCCCGCCGAGAATGGCGAGTGATGCAGCTATGACCGGATCGGGTTCAACACCGAGACGGGCCTGTCTTACTGTGGCAACGTGATCTACATTGACTCCCAGTATCACTGTTTCCTCCCCCGCCCGGTTTATGGCACTATCGTAACGTCTTTCACTGAAGAGGCAATAACAAACACCTTCTCATTATTAGATTCCAGGTCTACCGGTATCAGAAAAAATCCCTTCAGATTCTCATCCGTTTTTGAGAGGAAAAAACCATGTTTCCATGGCACGTCTCCTTCAAGAAAACCCACAAGAGATTCACCATCCTTGAACTTGATAAATACCCGTTTCCCCTTCGGTTTGCTGAGCCCATATACTTTCTTTTCATGATAATTCTGAGCTCCTATAAAAAATCTCACGAAAAATATCGCCTTCAATTCATCAATGTGAATGGTACGAATTTTCTCAGAATCCTGTTCTTTTATGGTCACTTCATCTTTTGCTGGAGAAAAGTCCTTTATATAACCTTTTACCATGTCGCCGTTATGGTATCGTAATACAGCTTTCTTCATCGCTCTATATTAAAGGTTTATTTCGATCTTGGCCATCTTTTTTCTGTCGACTACCCAGTGCGCAATGGCCGCCTGTCTCTTCTGTTGCAATAACAGAGTATTTATATCGTCTTTCACCTCTTCAAATGTTGCTACGGTTTCCTTTTCACGGTCTTTAACCCGTATCAGGAAATAACTGCTCTTCCCCTTATACGGTCCTCCGTGTGTGCCAACGTCGAGACCTTTTATTGCCGATGATAGTGATGGTGAAAAAACAGCGGGATTTACCCATCCGTAATCGGTCGAAAAGGCTTGTTTCTCTTCTCTTAATTCATCTGCCATTTGATCAAAACTGCTTTTATTATTTTTCATGATCTCCAGGGCTGCAAGTGCTGCCTCTTCATTCGGAAACTCTATGAGCCTCATAAAGACGCGGATCGGTTTGATGAAGGGTTTTGGACTATTGCTATAGTATTCCCGAATCTCATCTTCATGGACCGCATCTTCGTTGACCAGAGTAGTGACAAATTTTGAAATAATCATCTTTTCTTTTGTCATGGTCTTAAACTGATCAAGGGCTATTCCTTTTTCCTTCAATCTGCTGTCAAATTCTTCTTTGCCTGTCGATTTCCTCATGGATGTAATCTGTTTATCAAGATCTTCATCTGAAACCTGTATGTCTCGTCCTGCAGCTTCTTCGAGTATCAGGGTTTCACCAATCAGTTCCTGTATCACAGCCTGTTTGATTCTGGACATATCCACGCCCAAGTCCATCTGTTTATGTGCCTCAACACGCTCATTCAACCGAAATTCATAGGTTTTTCTGTCTATTTCTTTCCCGTTTACAATGATAGGTGGTTTGGAGCAACCAGAAAGAAAAACTGGAATCACGATCGATAAGACAAGAATGCTAGTGTAGTTCTTCATAGTATTCCCCCTTCAGCAGATTCGAGGCAATTGGTCACCGGAAAGCATGTCAATAATTCGTGTGCCACCGAAATCGGTTTTCAATAACACAGTCTTTTCCGGCTTCTCGGATATTTCACCTATGATAGCAGAATCGCGACCAAAAGTATGTTTCTTCATTTCAGAAATCAGTGTATCGGCATCACCACGGGCAACGACCGCAACCAGAATACCTTCATTTGCTACATAGAGCGGATCGAGACCGAGGAGCTCACATGCCCCCCTAACACCCGACTGAACACGGACGGCATTTTCAAAAAGCATTATCCCGAATCCCGAATCATTCGCCATTTCTTTCAAAGTCGTTGCGAGGCCTCCTCTTGTGGGATCTCTCATAGCCCTGATGTTTTTGGATGTCCGCAGTATCGTCTCCACAAGACTGTTCAGAGGTCGCACATCACTCATAATCTGTGGGTCAAAACTTATACCATTTCGTTCCGCCATTACCGATATACCGTGATTTCCGATAGAACCGCTCAGAATTATCTTATCTCCGGGCTTCATCTCCGAAGGTGAAATAGTCACTCCTTCGTATGGAACCCCGACGCCCGCTGTATTAATAAATACACCATCTGCTTTTCCCTTATCCACCACTTTTGTATCTCCGGCAACGACCGCCACGCCAGTTTTATCTGCCAGTGATTTCATGGAATTGAGGATCCTTTCAAGATCTGGGACCGGAAAACCCTCCTCGATAATAAATCCGGCAGTGAGGTAGAGCGGTCGAGCACCTGAAACAGCAAGGTCGTTGACCGTACCGCATATGGCAAGTGTGCCAATATCACCTCCGGGAAAGAACAGTGGATGCACCACATACCCATCTGTGGTGAACGCCAGTCTCGTCCCGCCCACGTCGAAGACCGCCCCGTCATGGCGCGCCGTACTGAGAGGGTTCGCAAAGGCGGGGAAGAA
>JBFGJU010000109.1:0-6804 GCA_041577035.1 Thermodesulfovibrionales bacterium
CTGTAATTCCGGCGCGAACAATGTTATCGATACAATAGAAAAGAATGGGCCTGTTCGCAACGGGAACGAGCTGCTTAGCGCCCGAATATGTTAACGGTCTGAGCCGGGTTCCTTTTCCACCGCTTAATATCAATGCCTTCATCGATCTATGATAGCTAAAATGTGCATTGAATTCAAATATTAAGAAGAAATAAAACTGGTGCGATAACTACTTCTTAGATGGTATAAAGGCAGGCTGCTGTTTCGGCGGAACATACGGGATAACTCCCACAGGTTCTTCTTCGAGATTTCCCCGCACATCTTCTCTGTTTCTGTTCTCCGGTGCTTCATTTATGTTCTCTGTCTGTGGCGGCCGCACCCGTGGCCTGGGACGCGTGACTCTCCTGCGAGGCACTCGTGGTCTTACAGCAGCAGGAGAGCGTGTGGGCCTCCGGGAGGCCGGAGAAACTCTGGCAGGGCGCTGAACCGGTGGTCTTGAAGAAACCGCCGGCTGTGAAGCGACTGATGAAACTGCCGCGCCGCTATAGATTTCAAGTTTGCTAACCATTCCCTTTGCATCATAATGGATCAAATAATTCTTTTCCCTTACTAATTTCAGCAGTCTGATAATGCCCCTCTCCAGATCAATGTTCTGGAATTTCGTAGATACCTTTTTCTGCTTAATATTACTGCTGATCACGACAGAAAATCCTGATTGTTTCGCCACGCTGTCAATCACGGTTCCGAATTGAGCATCAAAAAGCTCAACACTCAGCCGATTATCCTGGACGCTAATCCGGGAACTTTTCTCTGATTTTTCGGTTTCCCGTTCTCTTTCGGCTTCCTGCCCGTTGAGAACGTTCTCATCCGGCATGCCCGCAGCTGCATAACCGAAACCGATCAAAAGTGCGCAGAGCAATAGGAAGAACCCGGTGAACGTTTTACGAACCTTTTTCATCTTTTTTATCCTGCCGCGCAGCAACAACCTTTTGTGCGAGGTGGGCCGGGACTTCTTCATAATGTGCAAATTCCATGGAATACAGCCCTCTTCCCGACGTAAGACTATGGAGCTGATTTGCATAGGTAAGCATCTCCGCCATCGGGACAAGAGCTGTAATCCGCTGGTTTCCACCGGCCTGAGGTTCCACCCCCTGTACCTTGCCTCTCTTGGCATTAAGGTCACCGATGACAGCGCCCAGCGTTTCATCCGGAGTATTAACCTCAGCCTTGACAATCGGTTCCAGCAAGGCCGGCTTTGCTTCCTGGACCGCCTTTTTAATAGCCATGGAACCGGCTATCTTAAAAGCCATTTCTGAGGAATCGACAGAGTGGTATGATCCGTCATACAGAGAAACTCGCAGATCAACAATGGGATAACCGGCGATCACGCCTTCATGCATTGCTTCAATAATACCTTTTTCGACCGCTGGTATATACTGCCGCGGGATAGCGCCTCCGACTATTTTGTCGACAAATTCAAATCCAGTGCCGCGTGCCAGCGGGTCAACCTGAATATAGCAGTCTCCATACTGGCCCCTTCCACCAGACTGTTTCTTATACTTTCCCTGGACTTTCGTGGATGTCTTAATAGTCTCTCTATAGGGAATTTTTGGTGTCTTCATATCCACTTCAACCCCGAACCTTCTTTTCAGGCGCTCGAGTGCAACCTCAAGATGCACCTGTCCCATACCCGACAGTATCATCTCCTTTGTTTCTTCATCTCTTGAAAATTTGAGTGTTGGATCCTCTTCAAGAACCCGCTGTAAGCTAATGCTGACTTTTTCTTCATCTCCTTTTTTCTTTGGTGCTATCGCGTAAGAGATAATGGGATCGGCAAACTGTACCTTATCGAAGATAACCGGCCGAGTCTCATCAGAAAGGGTATCACCGGTACCGGAGCTCTTGAGCTTTGCCACACCGCCTATCTCTCCAGCAGACAGAGACTGGACAGGGGTCTGCTTTTTACCCATAAGATAAAAGAGCTGTCCAATACGTTCTTTTGATCCTAATGTGGCGTTGTATATGTTTGAGTCCGATTTTATTACTCCTGAATAAACTCTGAATAGCGACAGCTTGCCCGCATAGGGATCTGCGATCGTCTTAAAGATAAAAGCAGAGAATGGTTCATTTTCCAATGGCTGAAGAACCAACTCCGATTTATCCTTCGGGTTCTTTACCTCAATAGGCGTCAGGGCAGCCTTCTCTGCAGGAGACGGCAGACAGAGAACCATCGAATCGAACAGATAACCAACCCCGATATTCTTTACTGCTGATCCGCAGACGACGGGGATAAATTTCATGGAATATGATCCGTCCTTTATCCCTTTGACAATTTCTTCCTCAGTCAATTCCCCGCCTTCCAGATATTTTTCCAGAAGTCCATCGTCAGATTCAGCAATTTTTTCAACGAGTTTTTTTCTGTAGGCGTCAACCGCTTCCTTCATCTCTCCAGGGATTTCAATCTCTTCTGTTTTATTACCCCTTGTGGTATATGCCTTTTGATGCACGATATCAACTACCCCGGAAAGACTCTCTCCGGAGCCTACCGGGATGCTGAGCGGTATCGGTTCCTTTTCAAACGCCTTTTCAACGTCATCGAGAGCCCGCTCAAAACTTGCATTGTCCTTATCCATCTTGTTCACAAATACGATTCGTGGGATGCTATATTCATCAGCGTATTGCCAGACTTTCTGCGTCTCGGCCTTCACCCCGGAAAGAGCGCTTACGATAACTACAACACCGTCAACAATTCTCAGGCACGACTTTGTATCTTCCAGAAAGTTAATAAACCCGGGGGGATCAATAAGGTTGAACCGATAGGTGTTCCAGTCACAGAAGGCAAGCGATGATGTAATCGTAATTTTTCTGTCAATTTCCTCCGGTTCGAAGTCTGTTGTCGTCGTTCCATCCATAACACTTCCCAATCGTCCCGTCATACCCGAATTATAAAGCATTGCCTCAACAAGAGACGTCTTTCCGGCACCACCATGTGCAATGAACGCGACATTTCTGATATTGGATATCTCAAAATTTGCCATAAGAACCCCCTCTATAAAATAAATTCTTTTCCCTATCGGCACAGAACCGAATCACTGCGCTGTGTACTAAGAACCTACTATGTCCTGTATAACCGGCTTGGATTCAACCTTCCGGGATGAACGGCTCAGCCAGATTCTGGCGATTATAAATGAGATAAGAAGTGCAGAGAAGCCGAATACCGCCGATAGAACATCAGAATCAGTCGCGGGAAAATATCGACTGAAAACTTCCTTGCCCAGAACAGCCCCGACAACGAGTGCAGCCGCCGGAAATCCATAAATAAGCATCGAACCTTTCATATACGTAAAAGAAGATATGACAACTCTTACCTTCTGACCCACCTGGGCCCCGGCCTGATTGAATGCTTCAATTTCCATTGATTGGTCATCCGGCTTGCAGGTTCCTAAAGTACAACCGTCGCAGGAACTCTTTCTCGGGACTTTAACAACGGCATACGCACCATGTAAGCTGTTAACAACGCCAATTTCTTCAGTCATATCAGCATTTTAACATAGAGCGTTTTAAAAAATCTTTTGTCCCAATTGGCCTGCTGTCAGATGGACATACTATACCATAAACCCATTATTCAACAAGCTTTGTGTATCCGGAATACGCGTGGTCACGAAAAAAATCGTCCCTTAATGGTATATCATTTTAATAATATTGATATAAAATATAATGATGTATCATTCCCTGTATATCCATATTCCGTTCTGCAAGAGTAAATGTATGTATTGCGATTTTCTTTCAGTGACGTATTCAGAGTCGCTGGCCACCGTTTATGTGGATGCATTATGCAAAGAGCTCGAGCTAAAAAGTGATGGTGCCGGAAGGCTGGAAACAGTATATATAGGAGGCGGGACGCCTTCCCTTCTTTCCGAAGAATGTTTCATAAAGCTGTTTCGATGCATGAAGAGTTATTTTGCATTTTCGTCGAGGCCTGAAATCACTGTTGAGATAAATCCGGGAACCTTAGACAGATCCAAATCCGATATGCTGCGCGCTCTGGGAATAAACAGGATAAGCATTGGTGCCCAATCCTTTAACGACAGTGACCTTGCCATCCTCGGAAGAAACCATCGATCATCTGATACTCTTACAGTAATCAATCTGCTGAGAGCATCCGGTTTCGAGAATATATCGATTGATCTGATTTATGGTATACCGATGCAGACGCTACACGGCTGGCGGAAATCAATCGGTAAAGCAACTGAACTTTCTTTACCGCATATATCAGCATATGAACTTACCCCGGCAATGAATACTGAGCTTTATGAACTGATAAAAGCGAATCAGATTGCCCTGCCTGATGAACAGAGTATTCTTGACATGTATCATTACACTATTGAACGTTTAACAGACAGTCGTTTTCATCATTACGAAATATCGAATTTTGCCACACCCGGGTTCAGGTGCGCACACAATCTCAACTACTGGGACAGGGGACATTATGCGGGAATAGGAGCTGGAGCTCATTCCTTTCTATCGGGCACCCGCTCTAAAAACACTGATAATATCCAGTCCTATATCACATGCATAACCAATGGCACAATTCCTCAGTCAGAATCTGCCGAGTTGAACAAATTCGAGCACATAAAAGAGCATATTTTTCTTGGCTTGCGAAAAAGTGAAGGACTCAACATACGTGGGATAAACTTGTCTGACTATCCTGTGGTCGAAGCATGCAGTGAATTCTTTGATAGTGGATTCATGGAAATGGACGAGGGTTCCGTCAGATTGACAGGGAAGGGACTTCCCGTGGCAAATTCAATCATTGTGAGAATACTGGAAAAATTAGACCCCAGTTAAGCAGAACATATTAAGCATATATCTTTTTTAGTAACCAGGCCATATTCTGACCAAGATCCCTGAACGTTGCAATCCCTTCCTCATCTCCTAATACGTCTCCAGGATTTTTGCCAATGCCAAGATTCCAATATGAGGCACCGGGAATCACCATATGTCCTATACCAAAAAAATAATTGATGCTTGAATACACATGCACAGCCCCTGCTCTTCTCGCAACAACAACGGCAGCGCCCACCTTTCTTTTGAATAGGTGATCATTTGCACGAGCAACGAGTCCAGCCCGGTCAATCAGGGCCTTTACCTCAGTAGATACGTTACTGAAATACGTGGGTGACCCGATAATTATCCCTTTTGCGTTCTGCATCCTGTTAACAAACTCATTCAGCTGATCGTCCTGAATACAGCGTCTGTCCTTTTTTTCGAAACACTTATAACATGCCCTGCATCCCTTAATATCGCTTCCACCAAGCTGTATAAGCTCGGTGTCTATGCCTTCATTATGGAGTTCACGAAAAACTGTCTGCAGGGCATGAAATGTATTGCCCTCTTTTCTCGGACTTCCGTTAAAGGCAACAACCTTCATGATTCATCTCCTTCATACTGTCTCTGTTATCGGAACAATTATGCATTACCGCTCCAGCTTACGAATCTGTCAAAGTCAATCCCGGCAGTGCGCGCTGCGCAGGCCCATCGCTCGTTGACCGGTGTGCTGAAAATAATGGACGTTTCAAAAGGAGCGATAATCCAGCTATCGAACATAATTTCCTCCTCTAATTGATTAGCATCCCAGCCGGCAAAACCAAGAGAAAACATGAAATTTCTGGGACCTTTGCCTTTTGCAATATCTTGGAGAATTTCCCTGGATGCGGTGAGTGCAATCTTTTCAGATATTTTCAGGGATACATAGCGCTCGTAGATCGGTGAATACAGGACATATCCCTGCTCTGGTTTCACAGGTCCTCCATAATAAACAGGGAGGTCTATGACGCTGCCCTGGATATCAAACGAATCAAGCAGAGGACGAAAGCTGTTCATAAGCACCCTGTTAATAATCAAACCAAATGCACCGTCTTTTGTATGCTCACAGATGAGAATAACCGTCCTGCTGAAATGCGGGTCGTTCAGACCCGGTGCTGCAATGAGAAGCTTTCCTGATAAATTATCTATGGTAGTATTCATTTTTATCGTTACACTATACCATAAAAGCCACTGTTGATATAGAATGCTTCAAACTGATAAAAGGGGTGATGCATAAACCTCTATTGTTTAGGCCGATCTCCGGCATGACCGTCAGGTGTCTGCTATTATAAGGAGCTTGTTTCTAAACTTGAAAATGTCTCCCTTTTACAGTAATATTCTAATCATGCAACATGTGGTACGGCACCTGATTCAGGGGAATAACTCAAAAATCATATTGGTTGTGCTTGACGGGCTTGGCGGCCTGCCCACTGATGGCAAGACCGAGCTCGAAAAAGCGCATACACCTCATATGGATGCACTTGCACGGAGTGCCGCATGCGGGCTGCATATACCGGTTTCATTCGGTATCACGCCTGGAAGCGGCCCGGGACATCTTGGGCTGTTCGGGTATGATCCACTGGAACATCAGATTGGCAGGGGTATTCTGGAAGCACTCGGTCTCGGTATGCAAGCAGAAAAGACTGATGTAGCAGTACGCTGCAATTATGCTACCTATAGAGATGGTATTATTACAGATAGAAGAGCAGAAAGAATACCTACTGAAAAGAGCACCTTATTAACAGAAAAATTACAGAATAACATCAGAAGAATTGACGATTGCGAAATCATTTTGGCTCCTGGAATGGAACACAGATTCGCTGTCATATTCAGGTTTCCCGAACCGCTCTTACCGGATGCAGCGGCAATTAATGATTCTGATCCTCAACAGGAAGGCAAACCACCACTTCAGCTTGTCGGGTCATCTCAGGCGGCTGAAAAAGTCGTATCGACCGCTCA
>JBFGJU010000110.1:0-6705 GCA_041577035.1 Thermodesulfovibrionales bacterium
ATGTGTTCTCCAACGCCATGTAAATTAAGAAATTGATATGCTGATGCCTTTGCATGAGTCTTTTTTCGTCATTCCCGAGGTCTTTATCGGGAATCCCGTTGTTTATCCTGTGCATGATATATAACGGGAATGCCTTTCTCAAACCTTAGAGCATATTTTATATCCTGGATTCCCGCGTCCGCGGGAATGACAAATGGAATATTAGATTCCGAACGAGAATGAAAAGGATACAGGAATGATTACTGTCTGAGTCCCGATGTATATCGGAAGGAGTTTAATCATTCCCCTTTTTATTGATTGGAAGAGCCGTATAAAAATTGCCGAGGGCCAGTTTCTTTGGTTACTTTCTTTTCTGGCAAAAGAAAGTAACCCTGTCTGGAAGACATTAAAGATAATTCCGGAATATGACCTGACACGTCATGAAAAACATATACAATCCATATAAAAGCCTTTGTTGTTCAGTGCACATAAAGACTGGATGCTGCCTTTGTGCATCCTGATTCCTCTACATTTATTTAAAAACTGTGAGTCTTGAACAGTGAACTTTTTTGAACTTATTTTTTATTTTTTCTGATATAATCCGCCACTTCTTTTTTATACAATTCCCGCAGCTGTCTGGTCATATCTCCAACACTATAGGTCGTATGATTTACGCGGGATATTGGGAGTATTTCAGACGAAGTGTTGGTATAAAAGACCTCTTGAGCATTCAAAAGGTCTGCCGCAGAGAACATGCCCTCACGGACGGTTATGCCTGCCCGCTGTGCAATGGAGATGACTGTTTCCCGTGTAATGCCATTCAGAATTCCTGCATCCAGCGAGGGTGTGCAGAGATTATCAGCTGACACAAAAAAGATATTACTGACCGTACCCTCTGCTATAAATCCATGTGCGTTAAGCATAATGGCCTCGTCTGCTCCCTGCTCTTTTGCTTCAATCATCGCCAGGATATTGTTCAGGAAGTTAAGCGACTTGATCTGTGGATTCAGGGCCTCGCTCAGATTTTTTTTCGTCTTTGCCAGAATAGCTTTAACCCCTTCCTGATAGCGGGTTTCAGGATACCCCATGAATTCCTTTGCAATGATAACAAATGTCACCTGTTTGCAGAGCGCCGGGTCAAGACCTATGGGCCCCTTCCCTCGTGAGACCGTAATTCTGATATACGCGTCAGAAAGCTTGTTAGCTGAAAGGGTCTGTTGCACAGCATTTCTTATAAACTGTTTTTCAGGAATCGTTAGCTGAATAAACAATGCAGATTGACCAAGCCGTGCAACATGCTGATCAAACTTGAAGACGACCCCTTCATATGCCCGCATGGTCTCATACACCCCATCACCATAGAGAAAACCATGGTCGAATACCGAGACGTATGCATCTTCTTCAGTGACAAGATTATTATTGAGAAACACCTTCATCTGTATATCCTCACACGATAAAAAAGATTATATCTATACATTGTGCAGTGACAAACCTTTTTTTTCAACTGGATGATTGTATTTTCCATGAGCCTCTTTCTTGTCCTGTCTTTTCTTCATCCTGTATTATGTATACAATGATCTCACCGGCAAAGAATACGAAAGGGCATTTTTTGATGGTCCTCCACGCCCATCTGCCTTTTGTCCGGTATCCAGAGCACGAGCACCATCTCGAAGAGCAGTGGTTGTATGAGGCAATAACAGAAACTTATATACCGCTGTTGCGTGTATTCGATCGCCTTATAAACGATAAGGTTGATTTTAGAATAGCCCTTTCCTTTACCCCGACACTTCTTGAGATGTTCAACGATACCCTCCTTCAAGAGCGCTTCAAAAGGCATATTGAGCGGCTCATAATCCTGTCAGAAAAGGAACTTCAGAGGAACCGGGGTAACCTCAGACTCGAACCACTCGCAAAAATGTACCATAAAAAATTCAAAAAGATTCTGAACCTTTACACCGATGTGTATAAACAGAACCTGATATCGGCATTGCAATCACTTGCCGTGTCCGGACACGTTGAATTCATAGCAAGTGCTGCCACGCATGCGTTCCTTCCCGCGCTCATGACAGAGCCGATGGCGGCTCACGTCCAGATACGCCTGGGAACCGAGTATTTCAAAAACACCTTTGGAAAACAGGCAAAGGGATTCTGGCTTCCTGAATGCGGATATGTTCCTGCCATGGATCGCTCTCTGAAGAACGCTGGAGTCGCCTTTTTCTTTCTTGAAAGCCACAGTCTTCTGAATAGCACCCCAAGAAGTCCCTATAGTATTTATGCCCCGGTCAGGACTCCCTCCGGAGCAACGGTCTTTGCACGGGACGTGGAATCAACAAAGCAGGTCTGGAGTTCAGTTGAAGGCTACCCGGGCGATTTTGATTACAGGGACTTTTACCGTGACATTGGTTTTGACCTTGATCAGGATTACATTGGCCCGTACCTTCCCGGGGGTATCCGGACATTCACCGGGATGAAATATTTCCGCATAACGGACACATCTGATAATAAGGAACCTTATATCCCGGAACACGCGCACCGGAAGGCTGAGCAGCACGCAGATCATTTCCTGACATGCAGGAAACAGCAGATACAATCCCTGAATGACCGATGGGGTATCCAGCCCGTTATCACAGCGACATTCGATGCAGAGCTCTTCGGTCATTGGTGGTTTGAAGGTCCCATGTGGCTTGATTTCGTATTGCGCAAAGGTGCCGAAGAAAACAGTTCATGTAGATTCATAGCCCCGTCTGAATACCTTGCGGATCATAAGCAACTCAAGACCGTCACGCCTGCCCCCTCGAGCTGGGGCTATAAGGGACACAGCGAAACCTGGATAGACGCATCAAACAGCTGGATTTACCGTCATATGCACCATGGCGCTAAAGAAATGAAACGCCTTGCCACTGCGCACAGGCATACAACGGGACGCCTCCGGAGGGCCCTGAATCAGGCTGCTCGTGAACTGTTGCTTGCCCAGTCAAGTGACTGGCCGTTTATGATGAAGGCAGGCAATTCCTCTGAATTCGCAATAAAAAAATTCAAGGAACATATGCAGAATTTTATTACGCTCCATAACGGGATTGTCTCGGATAACATAGATACAGGACAGCTCTCCGCGCTCGAACAGAAGAATTGTATTTTCAGGGATCTGGACTACCGGATATTCAGTGGCTCATGATTATTCCGCAGGAGCCTGAGTGTGCTGTAGAACCCAGAGCACATCTTCCGCTGTAAAATCAGTAGCTATTTTTACCGAACCGATCGTCTCAGGCAGGATGCAGGTCAGTTTACCCTTCACGGCCTTTTTGTCTATCTGGATTGCGGACAGGGTATTCTGCAGATCAATGTCTGCGGGTATGGCAACCGGGAGACCATACGATTCAATGAGTGCCCTGATCCTGTGCACGTCATCTTCATCGGCATACCTAAGCCGGTTCGATAATACTGCCTCAGCAAACATGCCGATCGCAATAGCCTCACCGTGCAGATATTTTTTATATCCGGTAACCGTTTCTATAGCATGCCCTATCGTATGCCCATAATTTAATATCGCCCTGAGTCCTGATTCCCGCTCGTCCCGTGACACGACATCAGCCTTTATCTCGCATGACCGTTTGACAATGTGCAGCAATGCCTGCTGGTCAAGATTCATAATCCTGTCCCGGTTTGTCTCAAGATACTGAAACAGTTTACTGTCCCGGATAACCCCGTACTTGATCACCTCAGCAAGCCCTGCAACAAGCTCTCTTTCCGGGAGGGTCCTGAGTGTATCCAGGTCCATCCATACGAGGCTCGGTTGCCAGAATGTACCGATCATATTCTTTCCCAAAGGATGATTCACCCCTGTTTTCCCGCCGACAGAGCTGTCCACCTGCGCAAGGAGCGTTGTAGGCACCTGGATGACGGCTATGCCCCTCATATATGTCGATGCCGCAAACCCGGCTAAATCGCCTATGACACCTCCACCCAGGGCGATAATTGCTGATCGCCGGTCTAGCTGAGTCTTCAAAAGCTCCCCGTATATCTTTCCCGCCCATTCAAGGGTCTTATATTCCTCACCGTCAGGAACTAGTATCTCTGTAAGCTCATACCCTTCATCCGTGAGGGATTGGGCAAGAACATTTCCATAAAGGCCATGCACAACCGGATTGCTGATCACCGCTATCTTCCTGCTGAATTGAAAACTCCTGATTGTCTTTCCCAGGTCCTCAAGAATGCCGCCCTCTATTGCAATGGAATAGCTTCTTTCAGCCAGCTCGATCCTTATCTCCTGCATCTCACGATCTCCACGATCTCCTCTGCAATCTCAAGCGGGCTTCGTTCGTCTGTTTCTATCATGATGCCAGCTTTTTCATAAAACGGTCTGCGATACTCCAGTAGTTCTCTGATTTTTGTCATGGGATTTTCTACGTTCAGAAGCGGTCTCTTGTTGCTCCTGCCCGTACGCTCGCATATTGTTTCAGGCGAGGCATTCAGGCAAAAAATAATCCCGTTTTTTCTCAGATGGACCATGTTCTCTTCCCGGAGCACAGCCCCTCCGCCCGTTGCTATGATGACATTCCTTTTTTCCGAATAGTGCTGCAGCATCTCGGTTTCAATATCCCTGAAATGCCTTTCACCATATGTTTTGAAGATGTCATCTATTGACATATTCTCACGCGCCTCTATTTCAGCGTCTATATCCACAAGCTTCATATCGAGTTTCTTCGAAAGCTGTCTGCCGACCGCATTCTTTCCCGTGCCCATAAACCCGGTTAATACAATATTTTTCACGATCAATCCTCGTTATACTGTTGAACAGAGAAAAAAGCTGATCCTGCTTACCATCATTATTTCCGAGCGTTTAATTCCAGTTCAATCTTACAATCGCCAAAAAAACCCGTTATCGTCACACTGTTTTCTGAAACGTGCAAATCCTAATCACAAAGAAAAATTGATGGCCAGAACGGTCAAAACTTACTGATATAAGATTTATATGACGTATAGTTTCTTAAGACTTCCTGTTTACTGTCACCGCCGAATTTCTCAAGACATGCGTCAGCAATAACCAATGCAGTCATTGCCTCAGCCACGACCGCTGCAGCCGGCACGGCACAGGTATCAGAGCGCTCATATGCAGCCTTAAAGGAACGTTTGGTCTTTATATCCACGGACATCAGCGGCTTCCTGAGCGTTGGTATCGGTTTCATGACCGCCCTGAGGACTATCGGCATCCCGTTTGACATACCCCCCTCGATGCCACCCGCATTATTCGTTTTCCGGTAAAAACCTTTTCTTTGCCCTTTACCTTTTGCCGTATAATATATTTCATCCATCACCGATGAACCGGCCTTTGTCCCCATTTCAAACCCAAGCCCTATCTCAACTCCCTTAAGTGCCGGTATGCTCATGATCGCCTGGGCAAGCCTGCTGTCAAGCTTCCGGTCCCAGTGCACATGACTCCCAATCCCGGCCGGGACTCCGGTAACAAATACCTCGAAAAGGCCGCCGAGGGACTTCCCCTGCCGTATGGCCCGGTCAATAAGATGACCCATCTTTTTTGAAGCTGCGGCATCAGGACATCTCACCGGAGACCGTTCCACCTTTTTGAATACCTGTATAAGTTTATTTTCAGAACTGTGAACGGTGATCTGTGAACTGTGAACTTTAACCGTTCCGATCTGTGTTACATAACTCCCGATGGTAATATCGAAGTCTGATAATATCTGTTTGGCTACTGCCCCGAGGGCCACGCGCATGGCTGTCTCGCGCGCGCTCGAACGTTCAAGCACATTTCGTACATCCCGGTGATCATACTTCAGGGCCCCGGCAAGATCCGCATGCCCCGGACGCGGCCGGGTAACGATTGTTGCCTTAGCGTTTTTTGACAGCCTGCTCAGTGCCCGCTGCTCAGTGCTCATCGTCTCTGTCCAGTTTACCCAATCCCTGTTTTCCAGGAGCATGGCTATCGGGGAGCCGAGCGTCTTTCCGTGCCTGATACCGGAGAGTATCTCGGCATGATCGGATTCTATCTGCATCCTGCCGCCCCTCCCATATCCTCCCTGACGCCGTCTGAGCTCGCTGTCAATATCTTTCGCATTAATAACGAAGCCGGATGGTACTCCCTCGAGAATCCCGATCAGGGCCTTTCCATGGGATTCACCGGCTGTGAGAAATCTGAGATGAGCCATTGCTTCGCTCTCTATCCTTTCATTGCTCAAGATTACGCTTAACTAATTGATTCTTATGGTATTAAAAAACCGGATTGAAAGTAAACCCCGTACAATCGAAGAAAGCCTTTCTATCAAAAAAATCCTATCCAAAAAAACATATATGCTATATAAAGAAAGTGCCGTTACTCATACTTGTGAACCGAAGAGATACATGCGCTCATGTCCCTTTAGCGTATAAAAAAAGGGTGGGCCTAAGCCCACCCTGTAATTTGAAAGACATGAATAACCTCTTATAGTGCGTTACGAGTAGCAGTCAAATCAGGCAGAGGAATACTGTCAGTGGTATTTCCTGTTACACTTGTCACTGTTAGATCAAAAGTCTTTCCAGAAGCACTGGCATTTAAGTCAAGTTCATACGTAAGATTGCCATTGCCCGAGCCAGCGCCCGCGAGTGGAATATTTACATTTGCAAGACTAACGGGAGCGTTCACAATACCAACTTGAGCCGCATTCCATAATACCCGAATAGCTGCTATATCAGCTACAACAACCGTTCCGCCAACGCTCACCTGCGTTG
>JBFGJU010000111.1:0-6677 GCA_041577035.1 Thermodesulfovibrionales bacterium
AGGCTTGTTTGTAATTACCCAGTTTATTACATCGGAAAATCTTTGGACAAGGTTCAGGGGAAATATTCGTTGGAAAATTACCAGAGAGGATAACGACCTCAAGATAACCCGTATTAACTATGATGACTGATTTTGTAGCAGCTATAATCATTATCGCGGTGCTTTTGTTCGGTGCCGTTGAGGTATGGTCCGGAACAGTCATATTGTTTCTCGTTTTTACTATTGGTCTCATCTGGGTTGTGCGAAAAGAGTACACTGCATATCAAACGACCGGCCCGGACAAGTTACTTCTTATTACCGGTTTGTGTTTTATACTGTATACAATTATACAACTCATACCGCTACCACTCTTTTTGCTGAAGATTCTTTCTCAACATACTTTCGATATTCATAATTTCTATTCTTTGGACGAAAGTACGTTTGCACCAATCAGTCTCTACCCCTACAAATCATTTCTTGAATCCATAACGTTTTTCGCTTTCTATATTATTTTTGCCATATCACTCCATAATTTCAAAAACAGGGCAATTCTTATAAGAACGTTATATATCTTGCTGATTTTTGGATTTATCCTTTCTTTGTTCGCTGTAATACAGAAGGCGACCTGGAATGATAAAATCTACTGGTTCAGGGAACTTACGCTTGGTGGTACGCCGTTCGGACCTTTTGTAAACAGAAATCATTTCGCAGGATTCATCGGCATGCTCGTTCCTCTGGGAATTGGCCTTTCTTTAGTAGAACGAACGCGGTCAAAGAAGATCCTCTTTGGATTTATGACCGTGATCATGACCGTCTCTCTCTTCTTCTCTCTTTCACGCGGAGGAATAATGAGCTTTGTTGCAGGTTTCGGGTTATTCTAGATTCTGGTTATGCAGAGTAAAATTCAACAGGAAAAAATCCTGGCTATTGGTTTATTTTTCCTGGCTCTTTCGTCCTATCTGCTTTATCTCGGCATAGACCCGATCGTTGACCGGTTTTATCAAACTGACATCACAAAAGAACAACGGCTGATCGTATGGTCTGCTTCACTTACTGCCATCAAAGACTTCTGGCTGACTGGTTCGGGCCTGGGAACATTTCTTGATCTCTTTCCCCTGTATCAGCCCGCTGACATTAAAAGTATCTATGACCATGCGCATAATGATTATCTTGAAGTTATTCTTGAGACCGGCGTTATCGGATTCATCATAATGATCATTTTTATTGCCATACTGATCCGCACCATAATTAAAAGCAATCTGCAGGGAAGGACCGGCATTTTGTTAATAGCCGCCGTTTCGTCAGCCTTTACCATGTGCATGCATAGCATAACCGACTTTAATCTGCATATCCTTTCGAATGTTCTCTGTTTTTCAATGGTCCTTGGCATGGTCATTGCCCTTGCTGACGTAAATACGGAACGGGGAAGACAAGGACAAATATCATGATTGACATTCACTGTCATATTCTTCCTGATATTGATGATGGCTCTGGGAGCGTCGAAATGAGCGTCGAAATGATGCGCATAGCATCAGACGATGGTATAACGCACATTGTCGCCACGCCTCACTACAGATATGACAATGAACCTGCCTTTAAAGATATAAATACCCGGACAGAATTATTGAGGAAAAAAGCCGCGGAAAAACAGATTGACATTGAAATCTTATCAGGAGCAGACATCGGACTCACCTATGAGCTCATAGATGGCATCGAACAAAAAAAAATCCCGACATTGAACAGATCACGCTATTTTCTCATCGAGCTGCCTGATCTCATTCCTCCAAATATTGATAATGTATTCTTTACAGCAGAGTTAAGCGGTCTGGTGCCAATCATAACGCATCCCGAACGGAATTACAGTTTCCTGACATCACCTAAAAAACTCGAGCAGTTTAGAGGGTCCGGTGCTCTTGTACAGCTTACTGCTATGAGCATAACTGGAGAATTCGGGAGCAATCTTCAGAAATTTTCCCATATGCTTCTCAAAAAAGGGCATGTGGACTTCATAGCATCTGACGCCCACAGCACCGGCAAAAGAAAACCGGTTCTTTCAAAAGTCTATAATGCAGTGTCACGCTTTTTGAATGAAAAAGAAGCTCGAAGACTCATCATTGATAACCCACGGGCAGTGATAGAAGATAGAGAAATAGGAAAGCAATGAGCAACGAGTGCTGAGTACTTAGCACTATTTTTCTCACGCTTTTCTGATCGAGGCGCTTTCAATATCCACTTTGCAGTGGAGGGCATCGAGCAGTATCATTGCCCGTTCCCTTCCCGGCAGGTTTCTCTCAAAAATACCGTAGAAATCCTTAAATGGGCCTTCCCGGATCACCACCCTATCACCTCTTGAAAACTGCTCAAGAGCAAGTGTAACAACGCCCTCTTCCATACGCTCTCTAATGGCAGTGATTATTTCAGGTGGTACTGCAATGGGATGTTCCTTACCAACGATATAGCGTACCCCACGGGTATATTTGATCATATGAGTCTGCTTTTTACAGTCAAAATACGCAAATATATACGAAGGGAAAAGCTGTTCTATAATTTCAGTATATCTTTTACGCACATATTTCCGCATGCGTATTTTCGGGCTGAGAGTGTCAATGCCTGCCCTATCCAGAAGCAATGCTGTCGATTCTTCACATTTTGGTTTAGTATATATCACATACCAAAGTTCCATTATAATTTAGTTTACCTGCATGGCAAATGAAAGGTAAAGATACCCTTTCAAAGTCCTGTCGAAGGGTCTTTATCTTCTACCCTGAGCTGGTCGAAGAGATATTCTGAGGAGTTCGACTGAGGCTCACTCGAAGTCCCTGTCGAAGGGTTGACATTCAACTTCAAGTCAATTATCATTAGTTCAGTGCCTGAACGCATCATTTTGGGCCTTTCTTTTCATCATGGTTTTAACCATGAATCGGCGGTAGCCCGCCCCGCGAGCCAAACTCGCAGAAAATCAGGCAGAGGTACAGGTAGAGAAAAAAATATCTTTTCTTTTTTCTTTATTTATATTGACTTGTTTTTTCTGTTTTCTCTCTACCTATACCTTTACCTGTCTTAATCTGTCTTTGTTATGGATGAATCTCAATTCAAAGCCCTTCGTGAACTAGCAAAGGACGGCGAGCTTTCACAGCGTGAACTGTCCAAAAAGCTTGGCCTGAGCCTTGGTCGGGCGAATTATGTCGTTAATGCCCTCCTGGGACAGGGATATATAAAGGCAAAGAAATTCAAGAATTCCAAGAAGAAAATCGCATATATGTACATATTGACTCCCAAAGGTATCAGCGCGAAGATGACCCAGACCTACAACTTTCTGCAGATGAAGATGGATGAGTATGAAAAACTGAAGAAAGAAATTGAAATACTAAGACAGGAAACAGTGAAGAGCAATGAGTTATGAGTAAGACATTAATTTAAAATGGAAAAAGGGTAATAAATAATGAAGTGGCTAAGTACCCAAAACTGTTCGCACCATTTAACACTTTGCACTCATTGCTCAGCACTGTTTACCGTACATGAAAAATCTCTATTTTCATAATCACCGAATCAGCAAACAGGACCGATGGCTGAAAAACAGCCATAAATCAGCCCTTATCTGGATAACCGGTTTATCAGCATCAGGAAAATCAACGATTGCGAGTGAGCTTGAGCATCGTTTGTACGAAAAGCAGATAAATACCTTTGTTCTTGACGGGGATAATGTGCGGCACGGTCTCAATAAAGACCTTGGTTTTTCCCATGAAGACCGATCAGAAAATCTCCGCAGGGTTGGAGAAGTCTCAAAACTCCTCGTTGAGGCGGGAATCCTTGTAATCGCGGCCTTTATTTCACCGTATAAATCTGATAGAAAAAAGATAAGGGAACTTTTTCATGATGATGAATTTATAGAAGTTTATCTTGATTGTGACATTTCTGTTTGTGAGCAGAGAGATCCCAAGGGATTATATAAAAAGGCCCGCGCCGGCACTATAAAGATGTTTACCGGCATTTCAGCGCCCTATGAGGTCCCTGAACATCCCGAGGTTATCCTCGAGACGGGCACACTCTCTATTCAAGATTCCATTGAGAAGCTCTTTCAATATCTTGTAGATAAGGGAATAGTCTTTCACAGCTTGAGTTCACGCGGAGAGGCATAGACAAGTTAAATCATATTTAACGTGCTTGTTTTAAGAACCATTTTACTTATAATAAGAAAAAGATGATAAGAGCAATCGTTGATTACAGTCTTTTATTAAATGTTATTTTCATTCTTTTGCTTTCCTGGCTCGTGACGTTTCTCATTCTGCCCAGACTTGCCAATATCGCCTCCAGAATAGGTCTGCTCGATTTTCCGGACAGTAGAAAAGTCCACAGGTCCCCGAAGCCCCTGGTTGGTGGCATAGGAATGATGATAGGCATTTCTGTTTCGCTCCTCCTGTCTGTATCATTATCAGGGTTTAGAGGTTTTTATGCAGGGCTTCTCATACTCGCTATTTTCGGTTTTCTCGATGACTTCAGAGAAATTAAACCCAGACTAAAATTCAGCGCCCAATTACTCGCATCAGTCTTCATGATATATTTTAGCCATACGGTTCTTACCTCATTTGGAAACCTGTTCGGGTTTGGTAATCTTGATTTTGGCATCCTGGCTATCCCCTTCACCATATTCTGTACAGTCGGTGTTATTAATGCGATAAATATGATCGATGGGCTTGATGGATTAGCCGGCGGCGTTTCTCTTGTTGCTTTTTCCTCATTTGCAATACTTTCCTTTATGAGTCAGCAGTATGAACTGATGATGTTATGCATTGTATTTAGTGGGTCACTTCTGGCGTTCCTCTGGTATAACTGGTATCCGGCCAAAATATTCATGGGTGACGCGGGAAGCCTTTCACTCGGCTTTGGACTTGCCTTTTTGTCTATTGCCATCGCTGAAAAAGCAAGCGGTCTTATACCGCCTGTGTCAATCCTCTTTGTACTTGCAGTCCCTATAGTGGATACGTTAACCATCATGATAAAAAGAATAATAAAAGGATTGAATCCATTTCATCCAGACAAGGGCCACCTTCATCATATTCTTTTCCGGTTCGGTTATGACAAACAGACAACAGTAAAGATTATAATATTACTGACCGCGATCTTCTCTATCATAGGCATTGCAGGAACCGTCTGGAATATACCAGAATATTATCTATTCGCTTTTTTTCTTGTCTATTTTTTCTCTTATTTCATAGCATCTTTTTATATCAAAGAGATGTTGAAATATTTTAGGAGACGAAGGAATCGGATCTCAGCAATGGAAATGAAGGTAGATCAGTAGGTCGGTCATGACGCAGCATGCAGCATTCATTCAGGACTCGTTCTTCACTGCTCATTGCCCGTATTCATTTCGATTTCTTTTCACTTGATTATTTGTATGTTTATGAATTATTAATGATGCGCAGATGCAGAAACAGCAGACAAAGGAGACGAATATGATTCTTCCTGTAATTCTTTCCGGAGGGTCGGGTACCAGGCTCTGGCCTCTGTCCCGTGAACTGTATCCCAAACAGCTCCTTCCACTGGTCGGAGATCAGACCATGGTCCAGGCTACGGTTACCCGTCTGAACGGATTACCGAATCTCGCTTCACCAGTCGTGGTCTGCAACGACAGTCATCGATTCATGATTGCCGAACAGTTACAGGAAATCGGCGAGAACCCTTCTGCGATCATCCTTGAGCCCGTTGGCAGGAACACCGCCCCTGCGGTCGCCCTGGCGGCCTTGAATGCCACAGAAAAGAAAGGTAAAGATCCTGTTCTCCTTGTGCTCCCTGCTGATCACGTTATACAGGATATTCCCGCTTTTCACGGGGCAGTAAGAACCGGTTTGAAACTGGCTGAAAAGGGTAGCCTCATAACCTTCGGCATCGTGCCAAAAAGTCCTGAGACAGGGTATGGGTACATAAAGAAAGGCAAGGCGCTAAGAGCAAAGAGCATCCAGCCTACGCTATCCAGCTTCGGCGGACAAGTAGCGCAAAGAGCCAAGACCAAAAAATCTAAAAAACCAGCCGGTATTCACGGCTCATCGCTCGAAAAAGCTTATGCGGTCGAAAAATTTACCGAGAAGCCGGATCTGAAGAAGGCACGCAGCTTTCTGAAGTCGGGTGACTATCTCTGGAACAGCGGCATGTTTATGTTCAAGGCCTCTGCTTACCTGAAAGAGCTCGGGAAATTCTCGTCAGAGATTCTCAAGTCTTGCAGGAAGGCCTATCACGGCGCCTACAGAGATCTCGACTTTATCCGTCTTGACGAGTCAGCATTCAGGGTTTGCCCATCGGATTCTGTTGACTATTCAGTTATGGAAAAAACGAAATCAGCAGTCGTTGTGCCACTTGATGCCGGATGGAGTGATATAGGCTCATGGTCATCACTATGGGCAGTATGCAACAGGGACGTTGACGGGAACGCTGTGTCAGGCGATGTTATCAGTATTAATACAAGAAACTCGATGATACACGCAGAATCAAGACTCGTCGCCTCAATCGGTCTCGAGGACCTCGTAATAGTTGAGACTGCTGATGCGATTCTGGTCGCACGGAAGGACCAGACGCAGAAGACCAAAAAGCTGGTCCAGCATTTGAAATCTGGAAACCGGGACGAGGCCCTTTTCCACAGGAGGGTGAACAGACCATGGGGCGCCTATGAATGCATCGACTGCTCAGACCGCTTCCAGGTA
>JBFGJU010000112.1:0-6669 GCA_041577035.1 Thermodesulfovibrionales bacterium
AACATAATGAGAGACGAAGATAAACTATTATGAGGAAACCGGAAGAGATGGACAAATCGCGGAAGCCACTGGAGCAGTGTAGAATCAGGTACCAGAAGATCAAGGAGCAATATGAAAAACTCCTTGAGTCAACACCTGATGCCATGCTTTTTTTGAACAGTGAGAGCAGAATTGTCCTTGTTAATTCGCAATTTGAGATGATTTTCGGATATAAGAAAGAGGAAATAATCGGAAAAAATCTAGAAATGCTTATCCCTGAGCGTTTTCAGAACAAGCATCGCGCACACGTAAACGAATATTTCTCGCACCCTCGTAATCGTCTCATGGGATACGGTTTTGATATATACGCTTTAAGAAAGGATGGTACGGAGTTTCCCGCTGATATCAGCCTCAGCCCCTTGCAAACTGATGAAGGATTGCTTGTTATAGCAGCAGCCAGGGATGTTACGGAACGGAAAGAAGCGGAAGAGAAGATCAAGTTTGGATATCATACGCAACGAGTGGTTAGTACTGCACTAAAGATTTCTCTGGAACAGGTTTCTCTGAGCGAACAATTGGAGCGTATCCTTGATCTGATCCTGTCTGTACCGAAGATTTCCCTTGAATCAAAAGGCGTCATCTATCTTAAAGAAGATTCATCGGAACTGTTGGTAAGAAAGGCATTACAGGGATTCACGGATACAGAGGATAAACCCTGTGAACGTATTCCCCGGAGTAATTGCCCCTGTGCCGAGGCAATTACCTTGAAAAAAGTTATCTTCAGTGATGGACATAAGACAAAAGGCGGGGTGAGCGTTCCTCATGGACACTATTGTGTTCCGGTTATATCGGATGATTCCATTCTCGGCTTAATAAATGTATTTGTTAAGGAAGGCAAACAACGGGCAAGAGAAGAGGAAGAGTTGCTCGTATCCGCAGCTCATGCTCTCGCAGGCATTATCCATCGTAAACAGGCAGAGACCGCACTGCGTGAGAGTGAAGAAAAATACCGCACATTGATCGAGAATGTAAATATAGGCGTATACAGAACAACAACTGATCCACACGGCCGTTTTCTACAGGCGAATCCTGCATTGGCCAAAATGTTTGGCTACGAATCTGTTGACGATGTCATGAAGATTCATGTTTCTGATCTTTATATTGATCTGGAAGACCGGCGGCAGGTTATCGCAGAGGTTATGCAGAAGGGCATGGTTAAGGAAAAAGAATTGCGATTGAAGAAAAGGGACGGCATGCCTATGTGGGTGGCATTTACATCAAAAGTGCAGTGTGACGAGATCGGTAATACAAAATGGCTTGATGGTGTTGTCGAAGATATCACCGAGCGCAAGCAGGCTGAATTTGAAAAAGAGCATCTTATTGAACAACTTCATCAAACAGAAAAAGTCGCGGCGCTTGGCAGATTTACGGCCAACGTTGCACATGAGATCAGAAATCCGTTAACCGTGGTTGGTGGATTTGCGCGTAGATTACAGAAGCTCGTTAGACATGATAAAAAGGCAAAGGAATATGCTGATATCATTATCGCTGACATAGACACGCTTGAGAATATACTGAAAAAAGTACTTGCTTTTTCGAGCCAGGCAAAGCCCCAGCTTGAGGAGCAGAATGTGAATGAGATTATTACTGATATTCTCAAAACATACGAAAGCATATGCAGCAATCAAAACATTGGCATTCGCAGATCATTAGTCGATATACCGACGATAATGATTGATAAGGAACAGATATGGGAAGCTGTTGAAAACCTTGTTGCCAATGCGATAACATCTATGCCTGAAGGTGGTACATTGACTGTCAGCACAAAAAAAGAATTGATGGATGGAACCACCTATGCTGTGCTCGCACTGGGGGATACGGGACAGGGCATTTCCGAAGACAAGCTGGATATGATTTTCGAACCTTTTTACACGACAAAGGTAGATAAAATGACGACTGGTTTGGGTCTGCCAATAACAAAGAAGATTATCGAGGATCACAAAGGATTTATTCGTGTGGAAAGTGCTCAAGAAAGAGGGTCAGTGTTCAGTATTTACTTCCCGCTATAATGTGATCGGTTGACATGTGTAAATTCAATCAAGGCTTTTCAATAGTGATGATATAGGTGAGGGGCATGCCACTTTGTGTGGGTATATATGCTTGATATCCTGCTGATTATCGTTGGGGGAGCACTGGTTGTAACAGGAACGATTGGCTGTATCCTTCCGATACTGCCCGGTCCACCGATAAGTTATGTGGGCCTTCTGCTCGTGCAATTAAGTTCCCGACACCCTTTTTCCCTGCGATTCTTGATTATCTTCGCCGTATTAGATGCGTTTGCAGCACTACTTGATTATGTGATCCCGATATATGGAACAAAGAAATTTGAAGGCTCTTCATATGGAATCTGGGGAAGTGTTGTCGGCCTGATTCTCGGATTAGTCTTTTTCCCGCCACTCGGTATCCTTATTGGCCCGGTTGCCGGAGCTTTCATCGGTGAACTCATACACGGGCATACTGCTGGCAAAGCGGTAAAATCAGCTTTTGGTTCATTGCTCGGATTTTTTACCGGTACCCTTCTGAAACTGGCTCTGTGCATTTGTATGGCATATTATTATCTTGTTGCTGTCATCTGATTACCGTCAGGCATTAAAAGGTCTGCCAGACGCCGATCCCTATATGAACAGGAATGCCGTGTTTATGGGAAATAATATGTATTTCCCTGCTTCTGATGAGAAGGTATGCGTAACGCATTTTCCCAAGTGATTCTGTTTTCGTTCCAAGCACTTCTCCTGCAACGGACAGGGCCCTACCCGGAGAAAAGATGGCTGCATCAATGAATCCTTCAGCAAAGATAAGAAATCTACCGTAAGAATGGTCTCTGGTCCGGGGTCTGCCGCGATAATCAAGGGGATTCTGCACAACCTCTATATAGGTGCTGTCACCGGTATTTGTTGTCTTTGCGATGAATCCACCAAGTATGACCGTCTTACCCACGTACGCATCGGGATTGGCAAACAGTGCCTCATGGGATATGGTTTCATCAACGAGTGCCCGTGAATCTTTTGATATGATATGGGAGCACGAGAAAATGAATGATACACCCATAAGCAGGACAAGCACTTTTTTCATCAGCGAGAGCCGTTTGATCCAAAAAAATTCAGAAAGAGAACAGGAGTCTGCTACTCTTCAGTTGATTTTGGAGAATCAGCTGATTTTGCAGAAGCATTTTGATCGGTTAGAATCTTTTCTTCAGTTTCAGCAACAGACTTCTTAAATCCCCGTATGGCTTCGCCAAGACCTCTTCCTAATTCCGGCAATTTCTTTGCACCGAACAGAAGACCGCCAATGGCAAGAATAATGATTAACTCCTGTGTTCCTAATCCAAACATATCTTCCCCCTGCTTTTTCAGGCTACACTTATATTATATAGCAAATATCCCTTTTTTCACAGGTTTATTTTTCCCTGTTATCCGGTCCTGCCATACATTCGAGAACAGCCTGAAACAGAGAGACACTGTGTCCCAGCTGCCTGAAGGCTTCTTCCGGAGTCATCATTCGCTGTTCTTTTTTTAATATCAGGCCAAGAGACCGTGAAAGATTTGCGATCCGGGAAATTTCAGCTGAAAGGTCACGCTCGAAATTGTCTTGATCAAGATAAATCGTATAAACATATTTTCTTATCCGGGCTGTATTCTTGAGTATCTGTTCATTCACAATTCCGTCGTTTGCGGCATGATCTGTTCTGTTGAATACATCATAGGGAATATTATGTAGTGGCTGGGTCAGATCGCCGATATAGTGAGCAGCGTAAGAAAGATAGTACTCTGCGTAGATGTTCATGCGGGTCTTCCTGCGGTAGTCCCGCAGCGAAGCTATGATGGCGCCATAGAGGTGGCCTTGAGTATCATAGGCATCATTGTACTGCTTAACCTGGCGCATAACAAGTTCAGGAGTTACGATAACACCTGCATTATTGTTGTACCAGTGGTTATATCTTTCGCTGTTTCCCGCCTTGATCTTGGCCATGTCCGGTCCCGCTGCATGAAACCATTTCTTATGGCCAGCTGCCTTTGCAATAGCGAGATGTGTTTCATCATACCAGGCAGACGTAGTCGTACTGAACCAAAGGATGAGCGCCAGACCTATCGCGGTTACGCGGCAGCTGGCAGGCTTCATTATGATCATCGGATTATTCACTGCATATTACCTCATTTCATTGTCAGACATTCCCTGACTTTTGAGCTGTATAGAAGATCACGACTTTCCCGTTACCTGAACGGCAATTTTTCTTGACCGGGGTCGGGTATCAAAATCTATATAAATAATCTGCTGCCACGTGCCGAGAAGCATTTTTGCATCGACAAAAGGTACTACCATAGAGCAGCCGAGAAGCGAAGCCCGAACGTGAGCAGCGCCATTGTCATCACCCCAGGTATTGTGATGAGCATAATGCCTGTCATAAGGCGCGAGCATATCGAACAGTTTTGGCATGTCGGTTTTTACGAGACCCGGTTCATACTCAATTGTTGTAATACCCGCTGTTGAGCCGATGGCGAATATCGCTGCTGACCCCTGCTGCAACCCGGTCTGTACTATTGCTTTTTCAACTCTTTTTGTTATATCAATAATATCTGTCTTACCCCTGGTTTTAACCGTGAAAACCTCTGTGGTGATATCCATTATGAACGTCCTTTCTGATTTTTCAAGAATTTTCTACATGATAAAAAATATATAACATTTATGAAAGAGAAAAATGCCCGATAAACAATATCTCAGATTTTTCGCGCTGTTCACTTTTCGTCCATGCGACGCTTTTGCTACTATCATAAGCGTTGCGTACGTGCTGTTTCACGTGCATTGAAGTGTGAATAAGACATCTCTCTGCCTGGAAGGCTCATCTGACATGTTTTGTATTATCTAAATCTGATAAGATAAAAAGCAGCAACGAAATAGCAGCTATACATTGCATTGGGACACTACTCCAGAGGTTTCCCGAAAAAGAGCCGTCTCTGACAGTGGCTGACACTTCTGCGACCATGATGGTGTTACATGATGAAATTGAAATAAATGCACCTGTTTCTGTTGTCTGGGGAGTTTTTTCGGCGACAGAGGACTGGGAGAACTGGACCGAAATTTGTCAGAACTGCTGTATGCTGGAAGGGAGCAGCCTGGCAAGAGAGGGCCGCTTGTCTTTTGCCTTACGCCCATATTTTTTCCCTATTACAGTTTCACCGCGAATTATCGATTGTAAACCAAACAGAAAAATTATTCTGGAGGGTAACCGCCTGGGCATTTATGTGGTCCACAGTTATACCTTCACTGAAAAACAGAATTCGGTTGTTCTCACCAGCCATATGAAGTTGAGAGGTCCGCTCTTTATATTGAGCCGCCTCATTTTTGTCCCCAAAAGATTGCGACGATTGACGCAGGAATTCTTAAAGGAAATAAAAAAAGAGGCGGAAAAACGCTCAAACACCTGACAGCAGTTGATCTGAAACTAGGTATGCCTTCAGGATATTACCTGTTTTGTTCGTTTGAAATACGTTTTCTCTTGAGCAGACTTCTCAAAAGAGCATGTGGCTTCATGAGTATAAAAAAGGTGGCGCTGCTTTCTGCATGGTCCAGTGTCTCCCCGAGACTAATCGTCTCACAACGTTACATCTGAAGAACTTACAGCTTGCGACATTACGTCAACAACCATACGTCCTACGACGGTACATCAGGAGACTATGATCACACAGGAGCACGACCACCACCTTTTCCTGATATCTACTCCCTGATTTCACCTTACTCCTTTTTTAAACCGATGTCAAGATGTATTCGTCTTTATCACGTATCAATATAAGTATAATTAACAATCATGTTATTTAAAGTTTCTAGAAAATGTCTTCAGGACCTGATATAATCCTTATGAATAAAACCGATAGCTCTGACTATCTTTGTACCCCGGGGGAACAGATGAAAAAAAAGACAATAAGAGCTTCAAGTGTTACCATGGCACAGGTAATGCTTCCTCAGGATGCAAATCCTTCAGGAAATGTACATGGTGGCGTTATCATGAAGCTCATAGACACTGCTGCTGCGGTAGTGGCAAGCCGGCATGCGCAATGTAATACAGTCACCGCATCTATCGACAGGCTCGATTTTCATAATCCCGTATTTGTGGGAGACCTGCTTTTTTTAAAGGCCGGCCTGAATATGGTTGGCAGAACATCAATGGAAGTGGGGGTTCGTGTTGAGGCTGAAAATTATATAACCGGTGAAATAAGACATACTGCATCAGCATATCTGACCTTTGTGGCGTTAAATGAAAAAGGGAACCCGAAAGCAATACCCGCGCTTGCACTTGAGAGTGATGAGGAAAAAAGACGAAATCAGGAGGCAGCGGCAAGAAAAACATTACGGCTGGAATTAAGAAGAAAAGAAGACAAATGCCAGAAAAAGGGTATCTGCACGGTATAAATGCGTGATAACGATTAAAGCGTCATGCCTTGTTTCGGGCGGTGTGTCTGGTTTTGAGCATAGAACATTAGTGCAAAGCAAGATATGCCCTGATCTGCTCTGATGCATTAAGCGATCCAATTGCAACAGCATCATCTCTCACGGCCTGTGCACCTGTTTCAATAACGCTGAAGTATGCCTCCGCAGTTTTTCGCCACGTATAGTTTTTTCTGACCAGGGCTTCCT
>JBFGJU010000113.1:0-6615 GCA_041577035.1 Thermodesulfovibrionales bacterium
ATATTCGCTATAGCCTTCGAATCGCTCGTGAAACTCGTCGCCTTTATGGCTGTCGGGGTGTTTGTCACCTATGGCATCTTCGACGGCTTCGCTGATATTTTCGACAGGATCAAGGAAACCCAATATGGTGAACTGCTCTATATCGGCGGGGGAACATCAGTAAGCTACCATGAATGGGCGTCGCTCATGTTTCTTTCGATGATGGCAATCATGTTTCTGCCCCGGCAGTTTCATGTGTCTGTTGTTGAAAATTCCGATGTCTCCCATGTATCCAAGGCAATGTGGTTATTCCCCCTGTATCTCTTCTTAATCAATATTTTTGTTATTCCGGTTGCCTTCGGCGGTCTGCTTCTCGGAGGCAGCCCTGCTGATGCTGACAGCTTTGTGTTGACCGTTCCGCTGGGTCAGGGCAAGTATTTCCTGGCACTCTTTGTGTTCATCGGCGGCTTTTCTGCTGCAACAGGGATGATCATCGTCGAATCGCTCGCAATAAGTACCATGGTCATGAATAACCTCGTTATGCCGACAATCTACCGGTTTAATGAAATGCGGGGTTTTCCCACAGTAATCCTCAACCTGAAAAGAATCATTATCCTTGGCTGTGTCTTTCTCGGATATTTCTTTGCGGTTTCAATCGGGGAGTTCTACACACTCGTTGATATCGGCCTGAAATCTTTCGAAGCGGTTACTATCTTTGCGCCGTCAATCCTTATCGGCCTCTACTGGAAAAGAGGCAATAAGGCCGGTGCAATATCAGGTATTATTGCCGGGTTTATTATCTGGTTTTATACGCTGTTTGTCCCCGCGCTTTTAAAGGCTGGGATCATAGCTGAAGAAGGCGTCATGGCCGAAATTATCAACTCTTCATTTCTGAATCCCCGTGCCCTCTTTGGCCTGGTCGGCCTTGATAAATGGAGCCATTCCCTGTTCTGGGGTCTTCTCTTTAATGTTCTCCTGTATGTGGGTGTCTCGATCTTTACGAGGCAGAGTCCTGAAGAGGAACGGCAGTCATTTCTGTTTGTTGATTCGTATACTCCGAGGATATTGCACCTCCAGAGTGAATACGGTACGGCAAAAATTGAGGATATTCTGGGTCAGTATATCGGAAGAGGTGAAGCACAGACGATCGTTGAACGATTTCTCAGGAGAAACAATATCCAGAAAGAGTCCATTTCGCAGCAGGATCTCATCAGGCTCAGGGACGAGGCCGAGCTCGTTCTCTCAGGGGCGCTCGGTTCAGCCATTTCTTCCATTATATTTGAGGATAGATTGACGCTTACCGAAAAGGAGCGGAAGGAACTCTCGAGCTCTATCAAGCATATGACTGATTCACTGAGGCTCTCGAGACAGGAACTCTCGGATGCAAACAGACAGCTGGCCTCGCTCAAGGAATTCAGTGAAAACATCATCGAAAGTATCTCGCTCGGTGTGGTCACTATTGATGAGCAGGGACTTGTCCGTTACTGGAATCATTATATGGAAAATCTGACCAAAAAAAGCAAGAAGGCTGCATCAGGAAAGAATATAAGAGAAGTACTCGGGGAAATGAATGAATGTTTAATTGGCAAAGATATTAAGACAGGAGAATTTATCTGCGAAAAGAGGTCGACGGTCAATGATTTGGCTGGCGGTGCGATTATCAAGATATTCGTTACCCCGTTCCGGGGATCTGAAAAAGGGTATGTTCTGGTCTTTGAAGACATTACGGAAAAGAGGCGCCTTGAAAGGGAGCTTTCCATGTCTGCAAAGCATGCCAGTCTCGGAAAGTTGACAGCCGGTGTTTCCCATGAGATAGGCAATCCGCTTGCTTCAATTTCGTCTCTTGTGCAGGAACTGAAAGACGTTGACACGCGCGACGGTAATACAGAGGAGTTCGGTGAGCATGCCCTGACAGAAATAAATATTCATCTTGATCGGATATCAAAAATTGTCAGAAGCCTGGGAGATTTCTCGAGAATTTCATCACCGGAAAAACAGATGACAAACATTTCCGAGATTCTGGAAAGAACATTGAATCTGGTCAAATATGACAAAAGATCCAGGAATATTGAATTTGACATTACAACTGATCACCTTCCATTGCTTCTCGTGAACCCGGATCAGATACAGCAGGTCTTTCTGAATCTGATGCTCAATGCTCTCGATGCAATGCCTGCGGGCGGACGCCTGAAGATCATGTTGAAGGCTGCCTTTCGATATGCTGAAATAAGCTTCAGCGACTCGGGTTCTGGCATAGAGTCTGAAATAATGGACCGCATTTTTGACCCATTTTTTACGACAAAACCCCCGGGAAAAGGAACCGGTCTGGGACTGAGTATCTGTTATGGTATAATCAATGATCACAGCGGAGCAATTGACGTTACCAGTAAAAAAGGGGAGGGAACATTATTTGTCGTCCGGCTCCCGCTTGATCAGTAAGCGTTTTTCAGCTTCGCGTAACGGTATGTTCACCCGTTCATTAATCTACTTTTTATGAGATTTTTTTTGTGTCATACAAAAGCACCGCATATCAGGATAAACCATTATCATGGCTGAAAGATTACTCATAGTTGAAGATGAAGAAACACTGCGGGAATCTCTTCAACGGGTATTCCAGAGAAGCGGGTACCTGGTCGATACAACGAGCTCTGCAGAATCCGCGCTCGAAAAACTCGAACAGGAAGTTTACGACCTGATGATAACGGATATCATTCTTCCCGGAATAGACGGCATAGATTTACTGAAGAAGGCTCGCCTGAAACAGCCAAAGGTGATTGTGCTTATTATTACTGCCTATGCTTCGGTGGAAACGGCTGTGGAGGCATTGCGGGCCGGCGCATATGATTACGTCATGAAACCCATTATCCATGAAGAAATAAAAAAAATAGTGAGCAATGCCCTGCATGAAAAAGCCCTTACGACCGAGAATATTCTTTTACGAAAGCAGATTGCACAGCGATATGATTTTGATCATGTAATCGGGACGAGCCAGGCAATTCAGAGCGTCATCGCTGAGATCAAAAAAATCTCCGATGCAAAGAGCAATATTCTCCTGACGGGTGAAACGGGAACGGGCAAGGAACTGTTCGCCCGGGCAATCCATTACAACAGCAAAAGAAATAATAAGCCCTTTGTGCCTATTAACTGCAGTGCCATCCCCGAAACTCTCCTCGAATCTGAATTATTCGGTTATGTGAAAGGTGCCTTTACCGGTGCTGTCATACCGAAGAAAGGGCTCTTTGAAGAAGCAGATGGCGGTACAATCTTCCTTGATGAGATCGGCGATATCACGCTTCAGCTGCAGGCAAAATTACTGCGGGTGCTTGAGGATCAGGAGATACGGCCGCTCGGCAGCACTAAATCCAGGAAGGTAGATATCAGGCTTCTGTCCGCAACCAATTATGATATAGAAGAGACTGTTGCAAAGGGGGTCTTCAGGGAAGACCTTTATTACCGGATTAATGTCGTCACGATTAAACTCCCTCCACTGCGTGAACGGGAGGATGACATTCAGCTTCTTGCTGAACATTTCAAGAAGAAATATGCACAGGAACTCGGCAGGAGTATTGTGGACCTGCCTGAAGATGTCCTAAAAATACTGGCCTCATATGCCTGGCCCGGCAATGTGAGGGAATTACAGAATGTCATTGAGCGGGCTGTTCTCATTGCTGACAATGAAATCATTCTTCCTGTTCATCTTCCGGAAAGCATGTACAGAAAGCAGGATTTTGCCGGGAACTCGATTAAGCAGCACCTTTCCATTGAAGAATACTCAAAAGAATTTGTGAAGTCATATCAGAATACCTGCAGTGAACAGCAGCTCGCGGACATGCTCGGTATTACACGGAAAACTCTTTGGGAAAAAAGGAAAAAATGGAACCTGAAAAAAGAGTGATACAAAATGTAACCTGACGTGTTTCGAGTTACGTATAGTAACAGATCCTGCAGGTTTTTAGTATAATATTCTTTATAAATCAATAGGAAATTATATATTTCAGCTTTATCACGTTTCTCGATAACATCCTGATTTATAGACCATATTTCACGCTGCTGTCTATTTCTTTTCAAATCCAAAAACAGATACCTGCCATCAGGCATTTCTTTTGCAACCATATAATCTGTTAAAAAGGGGCGGCTTCAATTCCATGAAAATACATAGTAATTATGCCTATAAGATCAGCTGGTTATTCATGGTGATAAGCACGAAGTCGTGAACACGTCATTGCTGCAATGATAAAAAAAGAGATCATAGAATTCCTCCAGAAAACTCCTCCGTTTGACATGCTTGCGCAGGAATTGATGGAGCATGCCGCACGATTTATGAGCATTGAATATTATCCCCGCGGACAGAATGTATTGCACCAGGACGGGGAACCATGCACTGCCCTGCGTATCATAAAAAAAGGCGGCGTTAAGGTATATATCACAGATAATGAGGGAGATGAGGTTGTAATCGACTACAGGAGCGAAGGCGATTCTTTCGGATACATATCGATGATCAGCGGCGACCGGTCGCGGGCGAATGTCTTCACTGTCGCGGACACCATATGCTATCTGCTTCCGAAAGAGGCACTGCTGCATCTGGAAACGAAGTCTCCGGTTCTCGGTGAATATTTCATGAAGTCTTTCTTCCTTAACTTCATTGACAAGACGTACAAGGAAATGCGCCACAGAAGCCTTGTATTCGGAGAAGGAGACAAACTGCTGTTTACGACCCTGGTTAAAGACCTTATTGCAAAGCCTCCGGTAACTGCTGATGCTGCCATAACCATTCAGCAGGCTGCCGGTATGATGTCACAACACAAAATAACATCTCTTATACTCGTTGACAAACATGCTGTTCCCGAAGGGATTATAACGAACAGAGATCTCAGGGATAAGGTCGTTGCCAAAGGATTGGATCTGTCATCGCCGGTGAAAGATATTATGAGCCCTCCCCTGATCCGGGTTGACTCGCACGAAACGTGCTTCGAGGCTCTTGTAAAGATGATTCAGTTTGATATTCATCATCTTATTGTGATCGAAGAAGGAAAACTCATCGGAATAGTCACAAATCATGACTTCATGTTACTCCAGGGCACATCACCTCTTTCGATTGTAAAGTATATCGAAAACCAGAAGTACGTTGAAGGTCTTCTCTCGGTCCACGAAAAAATCAATCAGATTATTGCTCTCCTTTTTCAGGAAGGAGTCAGTGCAACCTATATCATACGGATCATTACTGAACTTCATGACAGGCTCCTGAGAAAAATCATTGAATTATCCTTTAAAGAGGTCGGTGAGGCTCCCGGTCCATTTGCCTTTGTCCTCTATGGAAGTGAGGGCCGCAAAGAGCAGACCTTTATGACCGATTTTGACTGTGCGATTATTTATGATGAACAGACTGTGCCCGCTGTAAAGAAAGATATGGAGGCATTCAGCCGAAAACTGCTCTCCCATCTGCAGGACACATTTTCAAAATCCGGCCTGCCGCTTTTTAACGAGCATCCCCTTGGCGGCGATTATCCGCTCTATGGTGAGATGTCCTCATGGGAGCACGCCATAGTTGACGCCGTCACAGCCGGTCCTGAAGAGCGTGCCCTTCACGCACGAAAGCTTCTTGATCTCCGTTTTGTCTTTGGAGAAAATTCCCTGGCTCAATCGTTGAAAGACCGGATATTCAGACGGCTCCGAAATAACCGGAGATTTATCGGTCTGTACCTGGACCTGGCGTTAAACGAGAGTTCACCGCTCGGATTTTTCAAGCAGTTTGTGGTCGAGAGAAGCGGTGAACACAGGGATAAGATCAACCTGAAGGAAAAGGGCACCCTGCCGATTGTTGATGCCGTGAGAATCCTTTCTGTTGCCCGTGACATCAAGGAAACCGCAACAACTGAAAGAATCCATGCGCTCGCAAAAAAAGACGACATCCTGTCCGGATTGGCAGATGATATATCATCTGCCTTTGAATTCCTGCTTCACCTGAGACTCCAGGATCAGATGCGGAAAAAAGAATTTCATGAGGAGGTAGATAATTTCATTGAGCCGGAAAAACTTACGCTTCTGGAGAAAAAGACGCTGAAAGAGGTCTTCCAGATTATTCCGCGTCTCCAGACCGTTGTCGAAGACTATTACAACAGGAAAGAGGCTGTTGCACTATGAACATGGTCAGTTCTTTTTTGCATAAATTATTGCCGTCTTCACCGTCTGATTCGGCAATCGCTGATGTCTCGCCGACGTGGACAAACATAATCGGAAAAGAGACGGCAATCGCCGACTGTCCGTTTGTTGTGTTTGACACTGAATTAAGCGGCCTGAATCCTCGAAAGGATTCGATTGTTGCGATCGGTGCCGTGAAAATGCGAGGTGGTTCAATCACCGCGTCTGACGAGTTCTACCGCCTCATCAGGCCGTTCGGTGAAATGACCAAGAAGAGCGTGGAGATCCACGGGATTACACCCGACGAACTGGAGCACGCGGACGATATCAAAACAGTCGTGCAGGATTTTTTTGCGTTTATTTCCGATGCAGTGCTGGTCGGTCATTTCATCCATATCGACCTGCGGTTCCTCAACAGCTACCTGAAAAAACAGCATAACAGCACCCTGAGAAATCCCGCGGTCGACACGCATGGTATTCACGGATGGCTGCTTGAAA
>JBFGJU010000114.1:0-6480 GCA_041577035.1 Thermodesulfovibrionales bacterium
GATACCAAGTACTGAACTTGCGGAAGGCGGATCAGTCTGGTGGGTACGGGGGCAGAACATTGCCGGCACCGGCCCGTGGAGTGCGAGCATGTCGTTTACGGTTGTTATCCCGTAGCTTATTGTATTATAGGGATAAGGAGAAGGAGACTAGCTTCATGACGGCCCTTTTTTTTGGAAAGAACTGTGGAACAGTGCTGGATCGTTCCAGGTGCAATAGTAAAGGATATTTATCTCTCATTTGCTGGCTGTGCAGTAACTGTGCAGTTAACAAGATAAAACAAGGGATAACACCGTGGAAGATGCTATCCCCCTATTCTTCTAACCGTTTTCTAACGGAACAACATCAATCAACATAAACCAGCATAAAGATACATTGGAGTAAAGACAAAAATTTTCTTTGTTTTCTGCATGTAATATATTCATCTTTATGCTGGCTTATGCTTTTCAATAGACTCATAACCCGAAGGTCGGTGGTTCAAATCCACCCCCCGCCACCAATCTCTTACGCATTTTCTACTCCCCGATATCTCGTTTCTGTAGATACGTGCTCATTGTATTTCATTGCCAATATGTTCTTAATCCTTGATTTTTTGTTCTTTTCTCTATCTTGATTCACCGTCACAGCTTACTCTTTTCGTTTTTTCTTTTATTTATATGGAGTTGCGTGTTTTGCCGCAGCCCGGAATCATGGTACTGATGTATTCTACACATTAAATCTATTGAATTGACATATTTTAATTTTTTCTTGACATTCGATAAAATTACCTGTATATATAGTACTGGAGCTTTAACGGCTTAAGTAATTGTTATAAAGTAGAACTTATGATGTTCTGATTTTGTGTGTCCAAGAGATACATCCATACTGGTTGTTTAGATAAGACACAATTATATATTTGGCAAGATTGAAAGGAGATGTTTCTTATGATTTCTTTTAAAAGTTTTTCGAATGCTGGTTTAGTTCTTTTTATCTTTACAGGATTGCTTTTTTCATCTGTTCTGGTATCAGCAGAAGACAGGACAGCATTTGGTGAACTACATGCAAAGGGAGACGTGTTTATCGGGTCTGACGATAAGACATGGATGCCGTCCGGATCATCATATCCTCTGCTGCAGAATACAGTAATCAAAACAGAGAACGGTTTTGCATCCCTCTTTTTAAACGACAGTTCGAGGATTGATATCTCAAAAGAAACTGTTATCGCGATTCATAGTTCTGATGCAGATCATACTGTGAAGCTTTCGAAAGGTGTTGTCGCGTTCAATATTGTTCCGTCATCTTCGCTCACGGTACGAACTCCTTCATCAAGCGTTTCCGTACGTAAAAGCGGAGATGTCGTCCATAAAGTATCCATCAGCAATGATGGTCGTGTGCTGGGTGTTATTACGGTCAGTGAAAAAGGTACTGAGGTAAAGAGTATTACCGGCACGATAACCGTTTCAACAGAAGCATCGGTGATCAAAAGCATTTCTACGGGCGAAAGTATATTCGTAGGTACAGACCAGGCCATGAAAGTCTATAAAACACAGGCGGGAGAAATCATCCAGAAGGGCGATCGACTTGAAATAAAAACAAATGGCCTGGAGGGCATATACAAGGTTGATGCCGAGGGAAACATAAAAATACTCAATATAAATGTGCGCGTTGAAGGACTTACAGAAGATGAAGCTGCCAAACTGGTTGCTGATGTATTAAGCAAACAGCCGAAAAGCACTCTTGTTAACATACTTGATGATGAGATAATCGGCGCCCTCTTCCCTGCGGGTGAAAATTTAGGTGCAGCGGCTGTAGCAACCTTATTCGCGGGAACCACAGTTGTGATTTCTACCAAGGATGATGGTCCCTGGGATGATGATAAAAAGTTTGCGAGTCCTTTTATCCCCTAGCCCGGGCTTTCAAATTCAGTAGATTTTTGCTAGTATAGGTTGATGTATGTGTGGTCAGTTAGGGATGTACTACTAGCGCTCATCGTAGTATTCGTAGCTGCATGTGGCGGAGGCTATAATTCAAAAGCCCTTCCGCCATCTTCCCTTGTTAATCAGCAAAAAACCACCAGGCTTAACGACGCGCTCATGCTCGGTGCGGTAAGCCAGCAGCAAAGGGCGGATATGAGTTATACCGTCGGTGCCCAGGACTTGCTCGAAATCTATGCCTACAATGTGGAAGAGTTGAATCGGGAAGTACGCGTAAACTCCCGTGGGGAAATCGCCCTTCCTCTGGTCGGTGTTCTTAAAGTCAAGGATCTCACTCTAACCGAGATTGAACTTTTTCTTGCAAAAAAGCTTGAGAAATACGTTGAGGATCGTTTTGTTACCGTTACAGTTAAGGAATACAAAAGCCAGATTGTATCTGTTATTGGTGCTGTCAATAATCCTCAGCTTTATAGCATGACCGGAAAGACGTATCTTATTGATACGCTAATGATAGCAGGAGGTCTTACACCAGAAGCAGGAAAGGTCTGCTATGTCATAAGGCCGGCACGGGATGAGCAGTCGAATGGCAGCAATCAGACCATTGCCATTGATCTTGACGACCTTCTCCTGAATGGTAATTTTGCTCTGAACATCCCGGTATATGCCGGCGACGTCATAAACGTTCCAAAGGGCGGAGCATTTTTTGTTGACGGAGCTGTAAGAGCGCCCGGCACGTACAGAATGCAGGGCAGGACAACGCTCATGCAGGCAGTGACCATGGCAAAAGGAGTCAATGACTCTATCGCTGATATGAGTGATGTCAGAATTTTTCGAGATGACGGAAAGGGAGAACGGGATATCATAACTGTTGACTATGGTGAAATTATAGGAGGACAGAAACCCGATATTCAGATCGCTGAAAATGATATAATCATTGTCCCCGTGAGCGGCATTAAAAACTTTTTTCAAGGTTTTATCAGCTCATTCAGAGGCGCCGTATCAATGGGTAGCGGCGTAAGCATGGGATTTTAGCCCCAACAAATTATGGAGACACCCTATAACAATAACAATATGCGGGACGAAAATCCAAACAGGGCCCTCGCCAAGCCCGGCTATTACCCCCTTTCCCAGAGCGGTTACCAGTACTCCTACCCCGATGCGGAAGAGTTACATATCAGAGACTATATTCAGGTAATACTCCGCAGAAAATGGATTGTAATCACATTCCTGATAGCCGTCATATCGACAGTCACGATAGGCACATTCATGATGAAACCGCTCTACAAAGCAACGACAACGCTCAAAATCGATAAAGACAATACGCAGGTTGTCGTGTTTAAGGACAGTTATGCGATAGAAGATGTTAATGACAAATATTATCAGACCCAGTATAAAGTCCTGAAATCGAGAAATCTTGCGCAACGCGTGATACGTAAGATGAAGCTGTATGCAAACCCTGAGTTTTCCATTGAAAAAACTGAGAATAGTTCTGCTCAGGCAAGTAATTTTCTTAAGAGAAATGCCAATCTGCAGAATACGCAGATCAACTCGGATCTGGTAAATAGCTTTATTAAAAGGATTGATATCGAGCCGCAGTCAAAGTCGAGTCTTGTTAATGTTAGTTTTGAATCGTACGATCCTGAACTTTCTTCAGATGTTACAAATACCATTTCACAAGCCTTTATTGAGCTCAACATTGAATCCAAGTTTGAGGCCACCCAGCAGGCACGAACCTGGCTTCAGAATCAGATCGAAATCATGAAGGCAAAGCTCGAGCAGGCAGAAGAAAATCTGAATGACTATGCCGCACGAAACGAAATCATTTTTCTTGATTACAGTGTCAGTAAAGATGGCGAAGCTACGTCCGCAGAAAATATTATCACCAAACGGCTTGCTGATTTATCAAGCGAACTCACCAAGGCATCAGCAGACAGAATCAGCAAAGAGGCCCTTTACATGGAGCTTCAGTCAGGTGATGCTTCGGCCAGTTCTCTGGCCTTGAACAATCCTGTAATTCAGGCATTAATTAAGAGCTATGCAGATACGGAAACGTCGTATAACGAAAACCGGAAAATATATAAGCCTGATTATCCTAAAATGGTGCAGTTAAAGGAGCGCCTCGTACAGCTAAAGGAGAGGATCGATCAGGAAACAAAGAATGTTGTAAAAGGTTTTGAAAAGGATTATGAAGCCGCGGTCAAACGTGAAAATTACCTGAAAGCAGCTCTTGATCAGCAGAAAAAGGCCGCCCTCGAGTTGAATCAACGCTCAGTTCAGTACCAGATTCTTAAGAGAGAGGCTGACACAAACAGGGAGCTGTATAACAGTCTCCTACAGCGTCTGAAAGAAACCGGTGTTTCTGCGAGCATTACCTCGAGCAATATCCAGATACTTGACAGGGCTGAAACTCCGCAATTTCCTTTTAAACCGAATAAGAAACTGAATATTCTTCTTTCGCTCATTGTCGGCCTCTTCGGTGGAGTCGGTCTCGCATTTTTCGCGGAGTATCTCGACAATACGGTCAAGACACCTGAAGATATCGAGAAAAGATTGTTCATGCCCTCCCTTGGACTCGTTCCTCTATACCAACAAAAGAAGGACAATAAGATGCCGGTCGAAATAATAACCTATTCCCAGGAAAAAAACCCTGTTGCTGAAGCGTATACGTCAATCAGGACATTTCTGCTCTTTTCATCGGCAGGCCGACCTCCCAAGGTGATGCTCATAACAAGCCCGCTCAAAGAGGAAGGTAAGACTACAACGTTGATTAATACGGCAATAAGCCTCACAAAGTCCGGGGCAAAGGTTTTGCTCATTGACGGTGATATGCGCAGACCGAGACTTCACAAAATATTTAAAATGAGTAATACCATAGGACTTTCGACTTTTCTTTCCGGGAACACTGAATTCGAAGAAATCCATATAAAAAAGACACCCATCAAAAATCTCGAAATCCTGCCGTCTGGTCCAATACCACCGAATCCAACCGAGCTTCTGAGCTCTGACCGGTTTAAGGAGCTCCTGGACGGTGTTACTTTATTGTGTGATTTTATCCTCATTGACAGCCCTCCTCTCCTCGGCATGGCAGATGCCGCAATTGCCGGTACTCAAACCGATGGAATCATACTTGTCGTGAAGGCGGGGCAGACGCCGAGAGAAGCAACACAGCAGGCAAAAAAAATACTCGAAAGTGTTCACGTAAAAGTCCTCGGAGTTGTTCTGAATGCCATGGAAGAACCTCATATGAAATATGGGTATTACTCGTACTACCGGTCCTATTACCAAGACGACACCGCAGATGCCAAAAAATGATGCTGCTCCAGAAAAAAGATTCTTTGGCACGTTTCCCATCTCAATCATTGCTGTTATTGTCTACATCGTAATCTGTATTTTTCTCTCAAGACCTTTCTTTGGATGGTTTTTTTTCAGCGATACCACGGAAGAAAGCATGCTTTCGGCCACAGGGTATGAGCGTAATAATGCGGGATATCACTACGTTCTCGGCAGATATTATCACAGGAATTTCATAAAGCCTGATCCGGAAAAAGCACTTCTGCATTACAGACGATCAGTTGAAATCAATCCTTTGCAGCCTGACGCTTGGTTAGACATCTCAAGGGTTTACAAGAGCCTGGGGCAACAGAACAAAGCAGAATTTGCTCTTGAGCGGGCTGTCAGACTGAGTCCAAACGACGGTGAGCTCATGTGGAATGCAGGTTCATTTTGGCTCATAAACAATATGACCGACAAGGCCACAGGCACATTCAGGCAATATCTGCTTCTTGAGCCTGCTCGACAAAAAAGGGTATATGACCTCTATTGGAAACTCGAACTTGACAACAGTTATATTCTCGAAAACGTAATCCCTGATTCTTACGAATACCAGAGCAGATATCTGTTATATCTCATATCAAGAAATAAGATCCCTGAAGCGGCAGAAGCCTGGAATATTATTGATCTGGAATATCTTGAACAGAATGTATTTATATCATATATAAATTTTCTTATACAGCAGGGTCTCTACGAAACAGCAGGAGATCTGTGGAAAGAAATAACAGCACAGATAGAAGGGCTCGGCATTGGGAGTGATTCTTCTCTCATCTGGAATCCAGGCTTTGACAATCTGCTCCTGAACGGCGGGTTCGACTGGTCCATTCGGGAAGCGAAAGGTGTGGACGTTTTCATTGACGAAGTTATTAAATTGACAGGCACTCGTTCCCTTGGGGTGACATTTGACGGCAAACAAAATCCAGATATTACTATCGCTCAACAGATTGTGAGAATTAAACCTGCTACTCATTACCTGTTGAGTGGTTATGTAAAAACAAGCGGAATTACAACAAAAAACGGAATTATTTTGCAGGTGAACGGACATAAATGCAAAGGGCTTCACAAAAAAACCCTTCCCGTCACCGGAACAAATCTGTGGAGAGAAGTAGTCCTGGAATTTAAAACGCCACGGGATTGCAATGCCCTTGTCGTGAGGGTCCGAAGGGAACTATCAAAGAAACTTGATAACAAGATTGAGGGTACAGCATGGATAGACAGCGTAATGCTGAAACAACAAAA
>JBFGJU010000115.1:0-6407 GCA_041577035.1 Thermodesulfovibrionales bacterium
AAACTTACCAGAAAATTCGTTCGTGATGCTGGCAGAATCCTGTTGATTTCCTCTCTCTATACGGTGATATTCGGCATTCTCTATGGAGAATTTTTTGGTGAAATTGGCCATATGCTGTTTGGTATGAAGCCCATTTGCATTGAGAGACGTACTGCGGTCATACCGATGATCTATTTTTCGATTTCCGCAGGTCTGGTGCACATCATACTCGGGCTTGCCCTCGGCGTTCTGACTGCTCTTAGGAGAAGAACAAAGAAAGAGGCATTATATAAGTTTGTGAGCATATTCATGATTCTCTGTATCCTTGCCCTCGTTGCATCATTTTTCGGACTTTTCCCCGATATTTTCAAAAAACCGGTTATCATAGCGATATTCATCCTTACGCCATTACTGTTTTTCACGGGAGGCCTCCTTGCTCCGTTCGAATTACTGAAGAGTATCGGAAACATTATCTCCTATGCTCGTATCATGGCCATAGGGCTTACGTCAGTTCTGCTTGCATTCGTGGCAAATCGCATAGCCGGTATGACGGGAGATATTGTTACCGGTGTGGTAGCTGCGGGATTAATCCATCTCCTGAATATTGTTCTCGGCATCTTCTCACCCACGATTCACTCATTAAGGCTTCACTACGTTGAATTTTTTGGAAAGTTCATCGAACATGGAGGCAGAAGGTTTGAGCCATTAGAAAAGGCGAGATAATAGAGCAAAACCCTAAACCGATAAGGAGGACATGATGGAAAATGTTTTGATAGCATTTGCCGCAGCACTGGCAATAGGGCTGACAGCCATTGCAACGGGGTGGGCACAGTCGAGAATTGGTTCTGCAGGAGCCGGATCACTGGCTGAAAAACCGGAACTCAGTGGAACGATCATTATTCTCCTCGCCATACCTGAGACGATGGTCATCCTCGGTTTTGTTATCGCGACGATGATACTCTTTATGCCGAGATAGTATGGGACATAAAGAACTGATCGAATCTCTCCGTCAAGAGGGAAAAATGAAGACACAAAAGATGCGGCAGGAAACAGAGGCTGAGATTAAGCTGATGCAGTCTGGGCGTTCCACAAAGATACAGCAGCTCAAAGAGCGTTTTCATGAGCAATACCGTGCGCTAGCCCGTAAGCAATCAGATGAGATTCTAGACAGGGCTCAGAGTGAAGCTCGACGGCTACGACTTTCGGCAGAACAATCGTTATCTCACAGGCTTTATACCCTTTCCTGTTCCCTGCTTCCCCAGTTACGGCATAACGGGCATGAAAAGATCTTTAACGATCTCGCAGGCGAACTTCCGCGGTATGCGTGGACGGTCATACGGGTAAACCCTGAGGACAGGGAATTGGCAGGAACAGTGTTCCCGGATGCAGACATTATCTCAGATGGAACTATATCCGGTGGGTTGGTTGCAACATCGGATAACGGAAAGATCCAGATTGATAATACCTTTGAAAAAAGACTTGAGCGGGTCTGGACGTTCCTGCTGCACGAAATTATGAAAGACATATGAGGCAACCATGGAACTGCTTGCTGTCCATAGTAAAGGCTACCCTGATGATTATCTTTTCTCGAGAATAAGGGGGAGAAAGGTATTTTTTATTACCGAATGGCTGCAGTTGCTCTATAGTCCGCATCCTCTTGATGATCTGAAGTCATCACACTACCGATATTTCTTTGAAAAACATTCTGCCGAGGGGATAGGGCAATGGCTGACCGAGGAGTTTCAATGGATATATTCCCAGATGAACAGGAAGATGCAAATTATATTTTCCCCGTTCTTCCTTTATTATGAGATAGAGCACACACTCTTCCCCTGCTTCAGATATGGCTTCAGAAAAGACAGGGAGGAAGCCGTCAGGAAACTGTTGCATATGAGCCTCTTTTCAGACCGGGTGAAAACAGTATTAGAGCGAAGAGACATGAAAGGTATTGAAGAGATCTTCCTCACCCTCTCAGCACGGTTTAAAGGGCTGAGAGGGTTGTTCTCGGGACCTGAGCGGTCCTTGGCCCTTGAGCAGAAGTTCATGCATGTCTATCTTGAACACACGGTTCAATCTGATATCCACGCAGAATTAAAACAATTCTTTGTCTCATTAATAGATATACGGAACATCAGAACCCTGCTCAAGCATGTGAGATGGCATATCCCCGGGGTCCCTTCTTTTGTGCGTGGAGGAACTATTGATGAGGCCAGATGTAAGAAGCTTTTTGATGGGCATGACCTGTCTGAGATAAAGACTCTGGTATCCAGGCTGACGCGTATGGATATCCAGGAAGATGATCCTGCTGTGTTTGAACGGGCGCTCTTCAGGAGACTGTCAAAGAAAGTGCAGAAGGCGGGGCAGGATCCCCTGGGCGTCGGCCTGCTTCTGGACTATCTCTGGAGATGTTATATGCAGGCACTTAATCTCAGAATAGTCCTTTATCGAGGGGATGCAAAAAAAGAAATACTTGAGGGATCATTAATCTATGAATAGCCTTAAGGGACAGATAGTATTCATAACCACCAGAAACGCGGCATATGGATTTAAGCTGGCAGGGTTGTCGCAGTATGATGCTACTGAAGACGATATAGAAGCTGTTCTTCTCAAGGTTATCAATCGGACAGATGCAGGCCTTGTTATTGTTGAGGAGGCTCTGATGAGGAGTATTCCCGAAACTCGTCTCACTGCCATTGAGCAGCGCTGGCCTGGAATGCTTTTGGCACTTCCTGCTCCGGTACGGCCGGGAGCTGAGTTTGAAGACTATGTTGTCCGTCTTATACAAAGGGCGATTGGATATCATATGAGGCTGAAAATATGAAAGGCAGAATTATAGGTTTGTCAGGTCCGACAGTAACGGTTTCCATAAAAGGACTGAAACTTTATGAGCGGGTCTCAGTGGGAGATGCAGGCCTTGCAGGGGAAGTCGTACGACTGGAAAAGGATAAAGCGGTTATTCAGGTCTATGAGGACACCCGCGGTCTTGGTATCGGTGAAATGGTATCCGGAAACGGGAAGGCCTTTCATGCGAGACTGGGCCCCGGACTCTTATCAGTACTGTTTGACGGACTGCAACGACCGCTCAAGAGACTCGAGGAAAAAACCGGTCCTTTTGTTACCCGCGGCGCAGAGATCTCCGGGCTCGACCATAAAACACGATGGAGGTTTTTCCCATCAAAAAAGAATGGAGAAGCGGTCACTCCCGGAGACATCATCGGGCATGTTATGGAAAACAAGTTCAGGCATTATATTGCTTTTCATGATGAGAGAGAAGGGCGAATATCATGGATACGGCATGATGACTTTTGCCTTGATGATCCGGTTGCGAAGTTAGAAGATGGAAGAGAAATCTTTGGATATCACGAATGGCCCGTGAGGATACCGATACCATACCGGAAAAAGTTTTCACCGACTGAACCGCTTGTCACCGGTCAGCGGTGTATTGACTTTTTGTTCCCCTTTGGTAAAGGGGGAACTGCTATTATGCCGGGCGGATTTGGTACGGGAAAAACCATACTCGAACAGTCGATCGCCAAGTATGCCGAAGCCGACATAGTCGTTTATGTCGGTTGTGGTGAACGGGGAAATGAAATGGCGGAAATGATCGAAGAATTTCATCTGCTGAATGATGCGTGGACAGATCGCAAACTTATGGACAGGACCCTCCTCGTGGTCAATACCTCCAATATGCCTGTTTCAGCACGAGAGGCATCAATCTACACAGCGGTCACCATGGCCGAATACTATAGAAACATGGGCTATCATGTGCTCTTTCTTGCTGACAGTATTTCCCGATGGGCAGAAGCATTGAGAGAGATATCATCTTCTCTGGAGGAAATGCCGGGTGAAGAGGGTTATCCAACGTACCTCTCCTCCCGATTATCAGGATTCCTTGAACGTGCTGGTGTGGTTGAGACAATGAATGGAAAAATTGGATCCCTCAGTATGATCATATCGGTATCCCCACCCGGAGGTGATTTTACAGAACCCGTCACACAATCATGTATGAGGACTTCGGGAGCGTTTCTTATGCTCGATACAGCTCTTGCGCATAGAAGACAATTCCCTGCGGTGAACTGGCTCCATAGTTATTCTCTTTATGAAAAGGATATTACAGCATATTACCGTGATACGATCGCTCCTGCATGGGATGATCTCAAGAAGCGCTGTAAAGAGATTCTCCAGAGAGAGGAGACCCTGAGAGAGGTGGTCGAGGTTGTGGGTGTTGAAGGACTGCAGGATGAGGACAGACTCGTTATGATAGCTGCGGAGAGAATACGCATGGAATTTCTCTGCCAGAATGCCTATACCGAAGACGCGTTCTCACTTCCTGAACAAACCCTCTCAAAGATCAGCACGATACTGAAATTCTTTGATGCTGCGGCAGCGGGAATAAGGGAGGGGAAACCGCTCGATGAGATACGAGCTGAAAAAGCCGCAATAACTGCCGGAGAAAATGTATGAGACTGTCTGAACATAAATATCAGACCATATCCTCCATGGCGGGACCATTGCTCTTTGTTGAAAAGGTATTCAGCGCACGGATTGGAGAGATGGTCAGGATTCTCACCCCTGAAGGAGTCGATAGGCATGGTGAGATCCTCGAAATAACGGAGGATACGGTGCTCATTCAGGTATACGGTGAGATTCATGGTCTGGACAATGAAAGCACATCAGTTATATTCACCGACTCAATCAAAAAGGTTGGTCTGTCACCTGAGGTGATCGGCCGTTTGTTTAACGGATCCTTTTTGCCCATAGACGGTATTCCACTCTATATTCCGGAAAAATGGGTTCCGGTAACGGGGTTCCCAATGAATCCTGTATCACGGGCGCGACCTGAAGAATTCATCGAAACAGGCGTCTCTGTCATTGACGGATTGAATACGCTCGTGAAGGGGCAGAAATTGCCGCTCTTTTCATGTGCAGGCCTCCCGGCAAAGGAAGTTATAGCCCAGATACTAAAGTATGCACGGGCAGTATCTGAAACGCATTCTGGAGAGTACACTGTTTCGAAAAAGAACGGATTTGTCATCGTCTTCGCTGCTCTTGGTGTAGCCTTACAGGAATTTTCCTTTTATATGAATGTACTGGAAGAAATGGGGGGCGGTTTTGTTGCTTTCGTGAACAGGGCTGATGAGACCGTTATGGAGCGGTTACTCACCCCACGATGTGCCCTTACAACAGCGGAATATCTCGCCTTTGAACAGGGAATGGATGTCCTTGTGGTCATTACTGATATGACGAATTACTGCGATGCACTGAGGGAGATATCCACAGCACGAAAGGAACTCCCCGGCAGAAGAGGCTATCCCGGTTACATGTATTCAGACCTTGCGTCTTTGTATGAGCGCGCCGGACGAATACACGGAAAACCAGGATCTGTGACAATGCTTCCGCTGGTAACCATGCCAGAGGATGACATTACGCATCCCATTCCGGATCTTACGGGTTATATCACCGAAGGGCAGATTGTCCTGAGCCGCAAGCTCTACCAGAAGGAAATTTTTCCTCCGGTAGATGTGCTGCCGAGCCTCTCGAGGCTTATGCAGAGGGGGATTGGAGAAGGTCGTACAAGGAAGGATCACAGAGCGGTATCTTCGCTGCTGTATAAATATTATGCCTTGGGAGATGAACTGAGGAGACTCGAGTCGATTGTGGGCAGGGAAGGTATGGCTGAAAAAGACCGGTTGATGCTGGACTTTGCAGACAGCTTTGAGAGGGAATTTGTGCATCAGGGTGTTCTGAGAAGGGATATATCCGGAACACTCGATATGGGTCTTGGCCTCATAAAAAGATTCGGCCTTGAAGAAACGCGATGAAAGTCTCCTGAATAGAGAAATGATACATCCGACGAGAACAAACCTCCTGATACTGGGAGAAAAGGCTTTGTCTGTTTCAAAGAGCATAGGAATCCTGAAGGCACGGAGACAGGCATTGATCAGGGAGTTATTACATACAACAGTGCCCTTTCTCGATTCAAGAGAAGAGATCAGGAGGATATATGGAAAAGCCCTTGATGAACTTTCAGTCAGTCTTGGATATGAGAAGAGGGAAACCATAGACTCTATAGCCGTAACCTCAGAACAGGAACTCATGGTTGAAATCATAGAAAAAAGTATCTGGGGTCTTAAGTACCGGGATGTTGAGACAGCTGATTCACCAGTGAGAAATCCGCAGGAGCGCGGCTATGATTATTCCCTGACAAACCTTCACCTTGAGGAGTGTATCTACCTTTTTGAAAAGCTTGTTGAATCCATGATCGGGATAGCAGCGTTTGAAAGCAAAATAAAGATAATTTCAGATGAAATAACAAAGTCCACACGGAGAATACGGATATTGGAAGCGCGGAGATTGCCGGAACTGAAACGCCAGATAAAGACGATTTCCCTGTATATTAGTGAGCGGGAAAGAGAAGCACACTATCG
>JBFGJU010000116.1:0-6364 GCA_041577035.1 Thermodesulfovibrionales bacterium
CTCGAGAAGTGCCAAATAACCACGGGGAGTCGTCTGGATAAGCAGTGCATTGATATCTTCATATGCTTCTATAATGATTTCTCCCTCAATAGCGGCAGCAAGGCCTTCGACCGGTGCCGGCGTTACTCTCTGACGAGCCGGCTGGACCCGTCTCCGGGCAGTGGTCGGTGCAGGAGCTGTTGCAGCGGGCGCGACCGATCTGACTGTTTTAGCCTTCCCATCGGTCTTTTTGTCGCTGTATATCTTCTTCAGAATTTCTGCCAGCTTTTTGGCCTCGCCATTTTCCACATGATACACGAACGTTCTCATCGTATCTTTCTCAGTAGAGGGAATATCGATTATTTCCAGAAGCTTAAAAACTTTCAGCAATCCCGTTGGAGGGGCAGTTATGATCAACATATTCCCAGGTTCATACACAATAATATCCGTGCCCCGCGGCATGAGATTCCTGACGATATTAGCCACGTCATCTGCACTTACATATTCAAGCGGGATACTATGGGTGACAAAGCTTGCATCTTTTGGGATAGAAGGCTGTTTCCCGGCTTCTATCTGAACAGCCTGCTGCTTCACGGTTTCAAGTGCCACAATTTTATAGAAACTGCCGTCTTTGACAGCAGTGAAGCCATTGAGCGCAAGAATTGTCTGAAAAACAGCGAATAACTCATTCAATGGCACTTTCTGGTGAGACTGGATGGTTATATTCCCGCTTACACCCGGTGTCAGGATATAGTTGATATTCAGCATCTCACCAATGGTAGAAACAACGGTTTCTATATCGGCATTTTCAAAGTTCAGCATGATATATTGCTGTTCATCAGCCGTTTTCTTAACCTCAGCCTTAACAACAGGTTCCGGTTTTTCTTCAACCCGTGGTTCAGGGATGCTATCTGGCAGTTTCAGAATCTCGGCAGCCGGTTCTGCTTCCACAGGCAGCTCCGGCTTCACCGTTTCTTTCGGAGCACACGAAACCGCAAAAAGCAGTATCAGAAGAGCGACGAAAAGCCTTCTTCTCATCGCTTTAAACGTGGTTTGACTATTGTTTTAATTTTATCCATAGTCAGATTAATTTTTTCAGTGTTCCATTGTAACACAATTTTTCGGTCAGATATATCGACAAGTTCAACATCTTCAATTTTATCGCCTTTCCTCATGGGAACCGCCTTCTGCCGATCAATTGTTACATACGCAACATAATCGCCAAACGCATCGATTATGATACCCTTCAAGGCAATCTCAGGTCTAGCAGGCGGCGGAATATCAGGGGTCTTTCTTGGTATTACTGAACGCATATACGACCGAGACGGGCTGAAAAGATTTTTTTCATAGATCATGCTGTTCCATGCGGGGGCATATGGCGGTATCATAGCGAAGTCATCCTGCTCCGGCTTAAACTCTTTTGGGACGCTGCCGGAAAACGGATCATAGAGCATTGCATCTGTTATAAAATATGCAAGCACATAGACAAACAGAACGGTGATCATGGAAAGCATAATAATCTTTCTTATCATATCTTCATTAACGCTGAAACCTGTATTTTAAATTTCAGTATCTTCGGATTCTGTATATTGGTTATATTTAGATGCATTTTATCTATTTTAATAATGAAACTACTTGACTCCAGATATTTAAAGAAATCAGCAATTTGCTTTATGTCTCCATCGCCCTCGATATAGAGAGGGATGGCACTATAATTGTTTAATGATATTGACGAAAGCGGTCTGATCGTTGCAATCTGCATATTGGCCTTTTTCGCCAGTCCTGATATTTCACTCTGCAATGACGCAGATGCGAACAATTCATTTTTTGCATCAATCAGTTTCTTCTCAATGTTATGAATTTCACCAATCGCCGATTGGATTTCCTCTTCAGTGTTTCCAGACTCACTGATAACCCGTTTGAATTTTAACAACGTATAGTATGACGTTCGTATAGATTCCCCCATTGATGCCGACCGTGGAAATAGAAAATAGTATTCAAACACTAAAAGGCAGATCAGGAACGTTACTGCGATAAGAACATACTTATTTCTTGTCAAGGGTTTCAACCTCCATTTTGATGGAAAAGCGCTCTTCATTGCTCCGCTTGATTATCGGAGAAGAAAAGGAGACATTCTTAAACGCGGTAGATTCTTCAAGTCCGATAAGCAATGATGATGACTTTTTCGCGAAGCCTTCCATTTCTATTTTTCCCTCTTCATCGATTTGCAGCTTAATAAGCCATACATCGGCGGAAAGAATTTCACTCAAATCACTGATAATTCTTATTGGCAGATTGCTCTTCGACTGAAAATCAAGTAAAACCTGCCTTTCTTTCTTAATACTGCTCAGTTTCCTGTGTCCTTCCAGAACAGCAGAGGCCTCACTTTGCACTTCCGCTATTTCTGCTTTAATGGACGATAACAGTGAAGCGTTCTTTGCATACCTGACTAAACCGGTTAAAAGGAAAAGGGTAACCGCACCGATAGCAAGACCGCCAAGTATATACGAGTAGACATCACGTCCCTTTTTCACATGCTCAGGGGGAAGAAAATTGACGGATAGACGGGATTTTGATGCTCCTGATAATGCAAGTGCCTCGGCTGTGGATATATGCACTGCTCTGCTATTAAATCGCTCCATGATCGACGTATCAAGAGTTCCATTAACATAAACCAACCCTGAATGCTTACTAAGAAATCTCTCGATCTCACCTGCCACATCTGCATCTTTCGAAAGATGTTTGTTAAATACAGGCATTGAATCTGCTAAGCCGATTATCTCATTGTAGTCGGCTGTACAGTTAATCAGGATGCCATTGATATGTTTTGCGCCCTCGATACGGTGCAACTGAGATACTGCGGCCATCGCATTGGCTCCTATCGAAAGGATCTGCATATCGGCCTCCCCTGCATATTTTAAGAACGAGTCTATGATATCCCTCTTAACGGATAGTACCAGTGTTTTCATACCATCAGCATGAGCGGTTGGTGAAATAAAATCATAAATGTATTCCTCTACCGGCAGGGGGAGATATTTCTCAAGCTCAAAATGAAGCGCATTCTTCATATCGATTCTGTTCATCGAAGGCATATCGATAAACTGATAAGAAAAAAAATCCAGTGGCAAACCAATAACCATACCCTTTGGATTATAGTGCTGCTTCCATTTTTTCAACAGGTCGATTACAGAGGTTTTTTTTTCTTCTTCACCGTCGGGCAGGCTCACCGACAGAGATTCAACATGTTTGACCGTTCGAAATCCGAAATCAACAACAGATGCCTTCAGGCTCTTCTTTCCGAAACTAACTCCCAATATCCTTTTCACGCTCTCTCCAGTAAATAGTCTGTACTTTATAGCCATCGGGTGTTTTTAATCTGTTCACAACCGCAGAAACATTCGCATACCGGGATTCATTGTTCACCCGTGCGGTGACTTCTATCCGAAAGGTATTTGTAGACGTCGCATTTAAACCGTACTTTGCAAATTCTCTCGGAATGAACCGGAATCCACCGGAAACTTCATTTCTTTGCTTGAGGATCGCCTCTATTTCTACCGGGCTTAATCCGAGCAGTGTCATAACTTCCTCCGATACGGAGTTGATATTAATGGTCCCCCTGCTGAACGTGGTGATAAGCGGTAACACAGGCTGGAGACTTTCTGAGCCAGAAAAGACATCCCGCGTCAAACCCTTCACAAGATAGAGTTCGTCGGGAACATCGAAAAAAGCATTCTTGGCTCTATATGGCTCATCGAGATCTTCATAATACTCATCTTCAGCTCCTGACAGATGGTGTTCAGTGTCACTGTCTTTCCAGTCAAGGATTGAGTCTATGATTTCATTGACAGCATCCGGGGCAAATCCGGCATAATCGAACAATCTGCGCAGTTGATCAGTTCGCGCCAGGTTGATATTCACCTTGGCATTTTCGTCTGTAATGCTGATCGTTACTTCTCCAGATTGGTTCGTTTTTTTACCTGTTACCGGCTGCACTTTTGGATCAAACCAGAAATGTCCGTCCCCGTCAATAAAATCAACTGACATATCCTTATCCGAGAGAATAGAACTTACCGCCTCGTGATATCCTGAAACAGCCATATAATATGAATCGGTTTCTTCCTTGAGATTTCTTGCAAGGGCTGAATGCTCCCTCATTGCAGTTACAAAATTTAAGGCAAAGGTACTGAGCATTGCCAAAACAAAAAGTACCATAATAAGGGCAAAACCGCCCCTCAAAGAAATGCCGGTTGTATTCATTACAAATCCACCTGTGTAACCCTCAGTACTTCATCGATTGTTGTGATTCCGTTTTTAACCTTTTCGACACCGTCCTCTCTCAAAGTTCTCATGCCGAGGGAAGCAGCAGCATCCTTGATGTCTCCCATAGTAGCTCTCTTCATAATAAGTTCCCTGATTTCATCAGTGATTCGCAGCACTTCAAAGATACCGATTCTTCCTCTGTACCCGGTTCCCGAACAGTTTTCACAACCCCGACCAGTCCATCCTTCGTGCATATCCAAGCCCAGTTTCTTAAACAGGTCTTCCGAGAGAACATACTTCTCTTTACACTGCATGCAAATTCGTCTTACCAGTCTTTGGGCAATGACACATAACAGCGTGGAGGAAACCAGATAGTTCTCAACCCCCATATCCATAAGTCGAGCGAGTGCACCCGCAGCATCATTCGTATGAAGGGTGCTGAAAAGAAGATGTCCTGTTAGCGCAGCGTGTATCGCTATTCCCGCGGTTTCCAGATCTCTTATTTCTCCCACCATAATGACATCTGGATCCTGTCGCACAATATGCCGAAGACCATTCGCAAATGTTAACCCAATTTTGGGACGCACCTGTATTTGATTAATGCCGTGCATGAGATATTCAACCGGTTCTTCAATGGTAATAATCTTTTTTTCAGGAGAGTTAATTTCATCGAGCGATGCATACAGGGTCGTCGATTTACCGCTGCCTGTCGGTCCGGTAATAAGCAGCATCCCATATGGCTTCTTAATGGTATCCGCATAAATCTCGAGAAGCATTTCATCAAAGCCCAGTTGTTCTAACGTCAGAAACGATGATTCTTTATCGAGCAGTCTCATGACAATGCTCTCACCGTAAATCGTCGGAAGAGTGGACACCCGAATGTCGAGCACTCTGCCAAAGGCCGTCATGTTCATTCTTCCATCCTGAGGAAGCCGTCGTTCCGCAATATTCATCTGGGACAGGAGCTTGACTCTCGATGAAACCGCAGAATACATACGTATCGGAAGCACTTCTTTCTCGTGCAAAACCCCGTCTACTCTATATCGAACACTCACCTTCATGTCTCCAGGTTCAATATGGATATCGCTCGCTCTATCCTTAACTGCATTCTCAATAATGACGTTAACGAGTTGAATAATCCCTTTTTCCTGCGCAAGATCCCTCAAATGACTTACCTCGTCAGGGAGATCACTGTCAGTTACATCATCCTCTGTTACGTCTTCAATAAGCCGCTGCATCACCGCGCTTCTTGATCCATACAGCTGTTCCAGTTGGTGCAGAATGTCTGATTTTCTCGCGAGGAAAAGCGAAATATCACATCCATAGGAGGCCTTTAATGAAGTAATTCCGTCACTATTGCTTGGATCTCCTATCGCCACAGTAAGCAGATTCTCTTTGATTTCAACAGGTAGAATCAGGTTATTGACAAGAAAATTATATGAAATTTTTTCTAACGGAAGTTGTTCCGGAAAATTCTTTGTATCCAAAAGGGGTATATTGAACTGGACAGACAGCGCCTGGAAGATCCGATCCTCGGTTACACCCCGGTCCATCAGTATTTCTCCAAATCGCCTTGTGCTGTTTTCTGCTTTCTGAAGCTCCAGCACTGCGTCAATATCAGCAGCATCAATATATCCCATTTCAAGCAGTATCTGTCCAATTTTTTTCTGCATCGTCATAACGATCAGGCCCCAGCTGGACCCCTGGAATCGTTTTCCCGTCCTTTCTTCACGGCTTCATTTTGAAGAGCATCATCTGATCACTCCTGAAAACAGCGCGTGATCGCCGTAACAGTTCTAACAGCTATTATACATATTCTCTCCGAGCTCCATGACCAAACGCGGTTACAATTTCATATGGTATCGTGTTTATCCGATCGGACAATTCGCGGGCTGTAATCAATTCATCCATCTGACGGCCGAGAAGAACAACTTCATCGTTCTCTGAAACGTCATGGATATCTGTAGCATCTACCATGGTTACATCCATACATATTCTGCCCACGACAGGCGCCCGTTTCCCTCGGATGAGAACGTCACTATTATTAGAAAAAAGCCTATTATATCCATCTGCATACCCGACGGGAATCACAGCGATTCTGCTCTTTCTCCCGGTAACATACGTC